>JAYVNC010000329.1:0-2971 GCA_043758655.1 Novosphingobium sp. | reverse complement strand
GATCGCCTTCATCGCGCTGTCGCTGCTTTCGCTGCCATTTCCGCTCGTTGTGCTCAGTGCCGGGTTGGCCGGCGCGCTGGCAGCGGCATGGCGGGCAGATTGGCTTGCACTCAAACCGGCGGTGCCTCCCGTTGCCTTTGCCCCAAGGCCGTGGCGGGCAAGTTTCACCGCGATTGCAGTGGGCGGCGCGCTGTGGGCAGCACCGTTGCTCGCCATTTTGCTGACGCTGGGGCGCGGCCATGTGCTGTGGCAGATCGGCGCATTCTTCTCCAAACTGGCGGTGGTGACCTTCGGCGGGGCCTATGCCGTGCTCGCCTATATGGCGCAGCAGGCGGTGCAGGGTTATGGCTGGCTGGGCGCGGGCGAAATGGCCGATGGCCTTGGTTTGGCGGAGACAACCCCCGGGCCGCTCATCATGGTCACGCAATTCGTCGGCTATCTCGCCGCAGCCCGCGCGCCGCTGCCGTTTACGCCGATGATCGCCGGCATGCTCGGCGCTGCGTTGACGACATGGGTGACCTTTGTCCCGTGCTTCATGTGGATATTCGCGCTCGCCCCGTGGATGGAGCGGATGGCCGGTGCACAGCGGCTAAAGGGCGCGCTGGCAGCGATCACCGCCGCGGTTGTTGGTGTGATCGCCAACTTGTCCTTATGGTTTGCCCTGCATGTCCTGTTTAAGCGGGGGGCAATGATCGCGGCTGGCCCGTTGCGGCTGTCCCTGCCCGATCCAGCCAGCTTTGATTGGCGCGCGGGGCTGCTTGCGGGATTGGCTGCGCTGCTGCTGTTCCGCCTGCGGTGGAGCGTGATGCGCGTACTCGGCGTCTCCGCGCTGGGCGGATTGCTTCTTGCGCAAATCAGCTGAAGGCTCAGGCCGCCTGAAGCAGCTTAAACGGTTCAATCTCGCCCGAAAGATACAGCTTCTTCGCCTTTGCCCGGCTCAATTTGCCCGAACTGGTGCGCGGCAGGGTGCGCGGTGGGACGAGTTCTACAACACAGTTCATGCCGGTGATTGACCGCACCTTGTCGCGGATCTGCGTGTGCAGTTTGATCCGCTCTTCGGGATCGGAAACGCGGCAATGGACGAGCACCGCCGGAACTTCCTCACCGCCATCGGTTTCCATCGAGAAGGCGGCGATATCGCCGTGGTTGAAGCCGGGCAATTGCTCTACCGCCCATTCAATATCCTGCGGCCAGTGGTTCTTGCCGTTGATGATAATCATGTCCTTGGCCCGGCCGACGATGAACAGATAGCCATCGACCATATAGCCCATGTCGCCGGTATCGAGCCAGGCCCCCCCTCCATCATTACTTGGGATCAGGCATTCCGCCGTCGCTTCAGGATCGCGGAAGTAGGAGTGCATCACCGAAGGCCCCCGGCACCAGACTTTGCCAATGTGGTGATCGGCGAGCGCATCGCCATGTTCGCCGCGAATTTCGAGCTCCATATCGCGTACCGCTTTGCCGCAATTGACGATGGCGCGGTATCGGGCAGGGCGGTTAAGGTTGCGTGGTTGGCCGGAAAGGCGCTCTTCCTCCACCAGTTCCACCCGGATGCCTTCGCCCGGCGGCATGATGGTGACCGCGAGCGTCGCTTCGGCGAGGCCGTAGCTTGGCATAAAGGCGCTGGCCTTAAAGCCCGCTTCGGCAAAGGCATTGACGAAGCCCTGCATGACATCGGGCCGGATCATATCCGCGCCGTTGCCCGCGAGCCGCCAGCGTGACAGGTCAAAGCGTTCAGCAACATGGCTTTGGCTGGAAATGCGCCGGGCGCAAATATCATAGCCAAATGTCGGCGAGTACGAGCACGAATTGCCCGGATTGCGGCTGATCATATCGAGCCACGCCAGCGGACGCCGCGCGAAATCCTCAGTCTTGAGGTAATCGACCGAAATCTGGTTGGCGATCATTGAGAGGAAACAGCCGACCAGCCCCATATCGTGATACCACGGCAACCACGAAATGCAGCGATCGCCATCGCCCAGCTTCATGCCAAACGAATGCCCGGCAAGGTTATTGAGCAGCGCCCCGTGGGTAACCGCGACGCCGTGCGGAAAGCGCGTCGAGCCCGATGAATATTGCAGATAGCAGATGTCATCAGACTTAGCTTCGGGCAGCGCGCAATCGGGCGCGGGCGTCTCGGCAAAATCTTCCCAGGCCATGCCCTTGCAGCCCTGCCGCGCCGCCGCAGCGCCCGCCATTTCGGCTATTTCAGCCGGGTAAAATAAGATCACCGGGTCGGAGCTTTGCAGCTGGACCGCCAGCTGATCGATATAATTGTCTTTGCCACCAAAGCTGGTCGGCAGTGGCAGCGGCACCGGCCAAGCCCCGGCATAGACCGCTCCGCAGAACAATGCGGCAAATTCGGTGCCGGTTTCGGCGACCAGCGCCACCCGGTCCCCCGGCTTGATCCCTTGCGCGATCAAGCGGCGCGCGGCGGTGAGCGATTCCACCCGAAGTTCAGAATAGGGATAGACGCGTGACAGATTCCCACGCGCATCGTGGAAATTGAGGCCCTTGTCGCCCAGCGCGGCGTAATCAATCGCCTCGCCAAATGTGCGAAAATCTGAGTACCGGCGCGGCAGCTCGTCATCGTTTGGAGTCGGCACCAGCACGGTGTCGGTCATAAGCGATAGCCCGTTTATTGTTTCAATCGCCTGTAGATCAAGGGCACGTTTCACCACGGAAAAACTGTTCCACGCATCAACATAAGCCCTGTCCCCACAAGCAGCCCTCCCCATTCGGGCGCGACTGTGGCACGATTATGGCGAAATGTGGCAGACACGCAAACCTCCGCGACAACCAGGGCAAGGGCCAAAGCCCCCGCCCAAGCCACTCGACGCCGCGCGAATCGAGGAAATGGCGCTGCGTTACGTGGCGCGGTTCGCCACTTCTGCGGCCAAGCTGGAGGGTTACCTCGTGCGCAAATTGCGCGAGAGGGGCTGGGCCGGGGACGGGGAAGCTCCGGTAAAGG
>JAYVNC010000328.1:0-9257 GCA_043758655.1 Novosphingobium sp. | reverse complement strand
TTGTCACCAAGGTGCCCTCACCAGTATCTGCGCCAATATCGGCACCTGAATCAGCTGTCGTTATCCCAGCGCTAAAGGCCAAGGCCCCAGCCACGATTGAAACGGCTGCCAAGCCAGCGCTGGCCGAAACGCCTGCGCCTGCCGCAATCCCTACACCCGCTGCCAAAAAATTGCCTGCCGCCAAAAAGGCTGTTGCGAAACCGGTCGCAAAGGCGGCTCCGGTTGCTGCCAAGCCGATCAAAGCCAAGCCTGCAAAGATCAAAATCGTTAAAACCAAAACCGTCAAAACAAAGCCCGCTGCCGCTAAGCCAGCAGCGAAGAAATCAACCCCCACCATTACCAAATCAAAGGACACCATCATGGCAACTGCAAAAACTAAGACCGCCGAATTCACCGCCAAGGCCAAGGAAGTTTTCGCTGAAGTTCAGACCAAGGCGAAGGTCGCTTATGCTAAGGGCACTGCTGCCGTCACCGAAGCGGGTGAATTCACCAAGGGCAACATGGAAGCCGTTGTCGCTTCGGGCAAGATCATGGCCGAAGGCGTGAAGACCATGGGCACTGACTATGTTGCTGAAGGCAAGAAGGCCTATGAAACGATGACTGCCGACGCCAAGGAAATGGCCGCGGTCAAGTCGCCGACCGATTTCTTCCAGCTGCAAGCCAAGCTGCTTCGCCGCAACATGGAAAGCGCTGTTGCGCTGACCACGAAGAACACTGAAGCCACCGTAAAGCTGGTCGGCGAAGCGTTCGCACCGATCTCGGGCCGCGTCAGCCTTGCGGTTGAAAAGGTCAAGAAGGCCGCCTGAGCCCTCTTCCTGCGGCATCTAAACGCGCCGCTAAGTTACACCGACGGGTCGGACAGCCTATGGGCTGCCCGGCCCGTTCGGCATTTATTAGCTCTTTGAATTCAGCTAGAGCGACACCATCTTGCCCCAAAGCCCGCAATTACGGTATTCTGATCGCAATGAACTCGAAGTCCTGCCCTGCCGATTCTAAACCCTCGCGCATTCGTGCCGTTCGCGAGGATGACGACATGCCAGGTAATGGCAGCCAGACCGGCCTTGCCACCAAAACGCTTACAAGGCCCAAAAAGCCGAGCATGTTCAAAGTGCTGATGCTCAATGACGATTACACCCCGATGGAGTTCGTCGTGATCGTGCTCAAGCGCTTTTTCTCGATGGATATGGAACAGGCGACGCGGGTGATGCTGCACGTTCACCAAAAGGGTGTCGGCATATGCGGCGTGTTCCCCTATGAAATCGCCGAGACCAAGGTCAATCAGGTGATGGACTTTGCGCTGGCCAACCAGCATCCGCTGCAATGCACGCTCGAGAAGGCGTGATATTCCCTCGCCGCTTGCCAGCGCTGCCCGCTTAACCTAATCATTGCCCGCTGCGCTGCGGCGCGCATTTCCCGCGATCAGGACAGGTTCGGTTTCCTTTGCAAAGACTGTTTCCCGCACTTGATCGCTATATCCTTCGGCTCGTGCTCGGGCCGATGTTCGCGGTTTTCCTTGTCGCCGCATCGCTGCTCATGCTCGACAAGATGCTCAAGCTGTTCGATTTTGTCGCCACCGAAGGCGGCCCGGTCTCAATCGTCTTCAAGATGCTGGCCAACCTGCTTCCCGAATATGCCGCGCTAGCGATCCCGCTCGGGCTGCTGCTTGGCATCCTGATTGCCTTCCGCAAACTCGCGGTATCGAGCGAGCTTGATATCATGCGTGCGGTTGGCCTGTCCTACACCCGGCTGCTGCGCGTCCCCTATATGATCGCGCTGGTGCTCGCCGCGCTCAATTTCGTTAACGTCTCGTACCTGCAGCCCACAGCGCGCTATTACTACGAGCAGATGCAGTTCGAACTGCAATCGGGCGCGCTGGGTGCGGCGATCAAGGTTGGCGAGTTCACCACTCTGGCTGACAAAGTGGCGCTGCGGATTGAGGAAAGCCGCGACAATGGTCACGAGTTGATCGGCATCTTCGCCCGACTTTCCGATGGCAAGGGGCAGGTGCTGTCGATCTCGGCGCATGAAGGCCGGTTCCTCGCGCTGAAAGATCACCCGGACACGATTATCCTGCGGCTCAACGAAGGCCAGATCGTGCAGGAACAACCCGGCCTACCGCCGCGCGTGCTCAGTTTTTCGCGCCACGATTTGCCGATCGAACTGCCGACGATTGAAGCTTTCCGCAAACGCGGCGGCAAGGAACGCGAATATGTGTTGCCCGAGCTATTGCGCATCGGCTGGGCGGATCAGGTCGATCTGGCCCAGCGGGCGAAGGTGCGCGCCAGCTTCTCCTACCGCATGGTTGAGGTAGTAATGATGCTGCTGATGCCGCTGCTGGCGGTGGCGCTGGCAATACCGCCAAAGCGATCAACCTCAGGGCTCGGCCTGTTCGTCTCGATTGTCATGGTGGTCGCCTATCATAAGATCAACGAATATGGACAGGCGACCGCGGCGCGCGGCGCGGTGGGGCCGCTGATTGCCCTGTGGACGCCGTTCGCGGTATTTTCGTTGCTGATTATGTGGATGTATTGGCGGGTGGCCTATGTTCCGGGCGGCCAGCCGATTGGCGCGCTGGAACGCTTCGTTCAAAACTTCGGCAAGACCGTGAAGGGCTGGTTCAACCGCAACCGTGCGATGAAGAAGTTGGTAGGGCTTGACGATGGGGCTTGATTTCTTTCCCTCGCGCACGCTGACCCTCTATCTCGCCAAGCTGTTTATCAGCCGGGTGTTGGCGATTCTGGTGATGCTGACGCTGGTCTTGCAGATGCTCGATCTGCTGTCTGAGAGCGGCGATATCCTCGCAGTCAAAGGCAATGGTGAGGCGCAGCTGTGGTACTATGTCACGCTGCGTTTCCCCCAACTGGTCGCGCGGTTCCTGCCCTATTCGGTGCTGCTGGCGACTTTGCTGACCTTCTGGCCGCTCAACCAGAACAGCGAGATTATTTCGATGCGTGCAGGCGGGCTCTCAGCCCATCAAGTGCTTGCGCCGCTGCTACTAACCGCCGGTTTGGTCGCAGTGGGCAGCTTCGCGTTCAATGAACGCGTGGTCACCCGCGCCAACGCCACGATGAAGGCGTGGCAGGGGGCGAACTGGGGGAAAATCCCCAAGGACACCGGAACCCGCAGCAACGTTTATCTGAAGGATGGCGGCAATATCCTACTGGCTGGATCGATCAGCGGTAAGGGCGCTGCCATGCGGATGGAGAACATCACCTGGTATCAGCGAAATACCGACATGATGGTCACCAAAGAAGTGCGCGCACCCGCCGCAACCTTCGCCGCGCCGGGCTGGCGGCTGGAAAAGCCGGTCGAATTCGATGTTGAACGTGCGGCGAGCAGTCAGCTTGGCGATACCATTGTGGCAACCAGCGTCACGCCCGAACAGGTGGCGATCACTGCAATCGATGCCGATGGGCAAGACCTGTGGGAACTGGGCCGTACGATTGAAGCGCTCAAAACCGAGGGGCGCCGGACCACCGAGCTTGAAGGCAAATGGTGGCACAAAATTTCCGGGCCGCTGGCGGCTTTGCTGATGCCCCTGCTGGGTTCGGTCGCCGCCTTTGGCCTCGCACGTTCAGGCCAGCTGCTGGTGCGCGCGATCATCGGCATGGGGCTGGGCTTTGCCTATTTCGTCATCGACAACGCCGCGCTGGCGATCGGCAATTTCGGCGGCTACCCCCCGCTGGTCGCCGCGTGGACGCCGTTTCTCCTGTTCTTTTTGGTCGGCGAAACCGTGCTTATTCGGACTGAAGAGTAAGTTTTACTCCCCGCCGCATGGTGCTGCGCGCGAGCTTTCCGGTCAGGGCAAACAGTCCTGAATAGTTCGCGCCGTGATAGGTTGATTGTTCGCCCAGCTGCGCCATCAGCCGCCGGTGCGCTTCGGCTAGCGAATGGTAGGGCAGGCTTGGCAGCAGATGGTGCGTCGCGTGATAGCGCAGGCCAACCGGGGCCCATAGCGGAGAAAGCATCGCTGGCGGGGGGACGTTGACCGAATCGAGGTACTGTGCGGTGACGGTTATGGCATCCCCATCATTCGCCCACAAATGCGCCACTAAAGTGCGCACCTGATTGAGCACCGCGGTTAACGAAACCACGGCAATGCCAATCGCCAGCGGCTGCCAGCTATGCGTTGCGCTCCAGCCGAGCACGGTCAGCGCCCACAGCGATGCCCCCAGCTCCTGCCAAAACGCCTGCCGGGCGAGCTTGCCTTCGGCCGGGCGGCGGCGAAATTGCGGGTTGATTGATAGCGATGAAATCCGCTCCCACACCTGCTTGCGCAGCGGCGGGATGATCGCGCCGAGCGGCACCAGAACAGCCGAACGGATCAGCAAGCCAACCGGCAACAGCGCCGAAATCAGAATGAACGAAGGCAGCGTCCACGGCTTCATCAAGGCCAGCGGCAGGTATTCGGGATCCTCCACCGTGCCATAACGGGTGCGGGCATGGTGCAGCGTATGCACACCTTCGTACATGAAGCTGGGCGTCAGCATCGGAATGCCGACCAGCAAATTCCACGCGAGACGAAACCCGGGCAGCGCCATTTCGTGGATATGCGTGAGCTCATGAATAAACAGCAGCGCCCGGTACAGTGCCAGCGCGGCGATCACGCCGGATAGTGCCGCCAGCCAAGGGTTGTGGAGCAGGACTGCACCAGCCAGCGCCGAATAGCCCAACGCCGCGGACAGCAGCATGTCGGGCCAGTAAATGCCCGCGCGCGCCGCCGAAATGTCGCGCGTCAGCTCAACCGCAGCGCGCAGCATATCCTTGTCGTCAGGAATTCTGGAAATCGAATTGGCTTCTGACAACGCGGTACTTTCGTTTGGTTACTGCTGTTCAGCTTGACTTTGCCCTGCCTCCCACCGCAGGTCACTGACCATAAACATGCAGGTTCACAGGCAAGGGTAGGTTCGTGGCAGACGGTGAAATAGAGATTGTACCGATTTCCGGCAAGTCGGAGATCGAGGCCTTTGTCGATTACTGCAATCGGATCAATGCCAGCGATCCGAACTTCGTCCCGCAAATTCGCGGTGAGGACGTTGAGAAGTACACACCTGGCAAGAATCCCTTCTTCGAACACGCGCGCTGCCAACTGTTCCTCGCCAAGCGCGGCGGCGAGATTGTTGGGCGCATATCGGCGCATATCGATGAACTGGCGCTGACCGTGCCCGCCGATCAGGGGATGGGCCCGGGCACCGGCATGTGGGGTGCGCTGGAAACGCTTGAGCCAGAAGTGGCTGCTAAATTGATTGCCACCGCCGAAGATTGGCTGCGCGGCCAAGGCATGACTAAGGTTCTCGCGCCGATGAACCTGTCTGTCTGGGAAGAGCCGGGGCTGCTGGTGATGGGCCACGATCATCCGCCAATGGTGATGATGGGGCATCAAAACGCGCGCTATCAGCCGTGGATTGAAGGTGCAAGTTATGGCCTGGCCAAGAAACTGAGCACCTATGACCTTGATATTACCCTGCCGTTTCCGACGCTGATCGAACGCATCATTGCGGCGGGCGAAAAGAACGCGCGGATCCGGGTGCGCGAGGTTGATCTCAAGCATTTCACCCGTGAGGTGGAGATCATCTGCAACATCCTCAATGATGCTTGGTCAGACAATTGGGGCTTCGTTCCCTTCACCGATTCAGAAATCGCCTATACCGCCAAGAAGCTCAAGCCGATCTGCAAGGCCGATCTGATTTACATCGCCGAATACGATGGCGAGCCGGTGGCCTTTATGATGACGCTGCCCGATCTCAATCAGGTGCAGAAGAAAACCAACGGCAAGGACGGCAAGCCTTCGCCGCTCGGCTGGTTGAAGCTGGCGCTGTGGCTGTGGAAGCCCAAACCGGCAGACATGCGGGTGCCGCTCATGGGTGTGGTAAAGCGGATGCAAAGCTCGCGCATGGCGAGCCAGCTGGCCTTTATGATGATCGAATATATCCGCCGCAACGCGGTCAAACGTTATGCCGGAAAACGCGGCGAGATTGGCTGGATCCTTGAGGATAATCAGGGAATGGTTTCGATTGCCGAAACAATCGGCAGCAAGATCAACAAGACCTATAATGTCTATGAGAAGGCGTTGTAACGCTACGTGCGATAAATCTGCGCCACATTTTCCCCTCTACCCAGCGGGGAGAGGTAGCGAAGCTCGGCCCTTTAGGGCCTAGCGTAGCTGGGTGTGGGGGTTCGATGTCTGCACGCTGAGAACCCCCACTCCAACTGCGGCTAGGCGGCAAGCCGCCAAGCCTGCGTATCCTCTCCCCGCTGGGTAGAGGGCAGATTAAATGAACGGAGTTAGGAGTTCTACTTTTCCTCCCTATCCACAGCGGCTGTAACCGCCACATCCATCGTCACATTGCCCAAGGTCCGCATCAGGTCGGGGATCATCTCGACGGCAACCAGCAGGCCGAGCGGCGCGACGGGAACGCCCATCGCCAGCGCAATCGGCCCGACCGAAACGACAAAGCTCAGCGTTCCCGGCAGCGATACCGAGCTTAGCGAGACAAGAAACGCCACGATCACGCCTGCTGCCAATGCCGGAGCGGAAAGTTCGACACCGGTCAATTTGGCAGCATAGATCGCCACTGCCATATTCATCGCCGGGCTGGTCGCGCGGAAGATCGCCACGGCCAGCGGCAGCACGAAATCGGCGGTCGCTTCGCGCAGGCCCAGCCGCCGGCTTGCGGCAAGCATGGCGGGCAAGCTGGCCAGCGATGACTGGGTCGACAGCGCCACCGCGTGCACCGGCAGCATGGCACGGGCGAATGCGCCGAGCGGCTGACGCGCGCCTAGTACCGCGAGCACAAATCCAGCGATCAACACTACCGATCCGGCTATGCTGACGATGACGATGTAATGCGCCAATGCACCGATGGCATCGGGTCCGCTTTTCATGCCCAGCGAAACCGCCAGCCCGAAAACCCCGATGGGCGCGAGCATCAGCACCCACCCCACGATCACCATCATCGCGCTGGCGAGACCCTCAAACAGTAGGGCAAGCTGTTGGCGCAGGTTATCGGCGATGCGTGTTGCGGCCAAGGCGAAGAGCGAAACAAACACCACTACTGCCAGCATCGCGCCATCCGCAGCTGCGGCAAAGATGTTTTGCGGCATCATCGCCGAAAGAATCTCGGCCACGCCGGGAACCGTGCCAGTTGGCGCCGCGCCGCCGCTGAGTGCGGCGACGGCTTGCGGCGGGACCGGTGCGACGTCAAGCAGCAGCGGCACCAGCAAGGCTGCCATGATGCCGCTCGCCAGCAATACCACCACGAACAGACCAACCGCTCGCCGCGCCAGAATGCCGCCTCCCGCCGCCGCCAGTGTTTGTGAAATGCCGGTATAAACGAGGCCAATCACTAGCGGTAGGATCGTTGTCTGAAGCGCGCGCAGCCACAACGTTCCCGCAGGTTCCGCCACGGCAAGCAGAGGCGTGATCGCTGGGCTGTCTCTCAATACAATACCAGCGGCAAAACCCAGCACCAAGCCGGCGAAAGTCAGCGCAGCGGGGACGCGAATTTCAGGAAAACCACTCGGTTTTTGCTGCGCCGTCATGATCTGTCCTCAGCTGATTGCCGGGGTGACAATACCGCAAGCATGCGACATAGCAACGCCGTCAGGGTTGGCGAGGGAAGCAATGGCAAAGCAATATTTCGGCACTGACGGTATTCGCGGACGCACCAATGCCGGCGTGATGACCGCTGACGTGGCGATGAAAGTCGGCCAAGCGGCGGGAACGCGGTTTCTGCGCGGTAGCCACCGCCACCGCGTGGTGATCGGCAAAGATACGCGGCTTTCGGGCTACATGCTGGAAAACGCGATGGTCGCTGGGTTCACCAGCGTGGGCATGGATGTGGTGCTACTCGGGCCGATGCCGACCCCGGCGGTGGCGCTGTTAACCCGGGAACTACGCGCAGATGTCGGCGTGATGATCTCGGCAAGCCATAATCCCTATGCCGATAATGGCATAAAGTTGTTCGGACCCGATGGCTTCAAATTGTCCGATGCGGATGAAGAGGCTATTGAAGCCATGCTCGGCCAGGACATCGCGCTGGCCCCGTCTGAAGACATCGGTCGCGCACGCCGAATTGAGGATGCGCGCGGGCGCTATATCCACGCGGTGAAGGGTTCGCTGCCCGACAATGTCCGGCTCGATGGGCTGAAAATCGTTATCGATTGCGCCAATGGCGCGGCCTACCAGGTGGCCCCTTCCGCCATGTGGGAACTCGGCGCGGAAGTAATCACCATCGGGGTCAATCCGAACGGCAAAAACATCAATGATCGTTGCGGTTCGACCCACCTTGATCTGGTCAAGGAAACCGTGGTCGCCAGCGGGGCTGACATCGGGATTGCGCTTGATGGCGATGCGGACCGACTGATCGTCGTCGATGAAAAGGGCCAGACGGTTGATGGCGACCAGCTAATGGCACTGCTCGGTACACAATTGGCGGCGCGCAGGGCGCTGCGCGGCGGCGGCGTGGTGGCGACGGTGATGTCGAACCTAGGACTAGAACGGTTCTTGCAAGGGCAGGGCCTCATCCTCGAACGCACCAAGGTGGGTGACCGCCACGTGCTCGAACGGATGAAGGCGGGCGGGTTCAACCTCGGCGGCGAGCAATCGGGGCATATGATCCTGCTCGATCATGCCACCACCGGCGATGGCACGGTCGCCGCGCTTCAGGTGCTCGCGGCGCTGGTGCAATCGGGCAAGCGCGCGAGCGATCTGCTGCATCTGTTTGATACCGTGCCGCAATTGCTCAAGAACGTGCGGTTTGCCGGCGGGAAACCGCTGGAAGATGCCAAGGTAAAAGCGGTGATCGCTGATGCCGAGGCGCAACTTTCCGGCAAGGGGCGGCTGGTGATTCGCCCCTCAGGCACCGAACCGGTAATCCGCGTAATGGCCGAAGGCGATGATGCGGCGCAGGTCGAATCGGTGGTCGATGCGATTTGCGATGCGGTGCGGGAAGCTGCGGCCTGATGCTTGAAATGCGCCCCGACTGTGAGCGGTGCGGCGCGGACTTGCCTGCCGAGGATCCCGGCGCGTTTATCTGCTCGTTTGAATGCACGTTCTGCGCGGAATGTTCAGAGGCCATGGACGATCGCTGCCCCAATTGTGGTGGGGAACTGATGGACCGGCCCGCCCGCACGGTAAAATTGCAGGCGGCAAATCCGGCTTCGTTGGTGCGGAAGTTTAAGGGGTGAGTGGGGCTACGGTAGCCCGAGTGCTTCGACAGGCTCAGCATGAGCGGAGTTTGTAATTTATCCCATTG
>JAYVNC010000327.1:0-2996 GCA_043758655.1 Novosphingobium sp. | reverse complement strand
GCACGATTGCCGGGGTCGGGCTGGGCCTCAAAGCCTATGATGAGAAGGTGACGATTGCGCTGACCGATCCGCACGGCGCGGCGCTGTACAATTTCTATGCCCATGGCGAACTGAAGTCTGAGGGCAATTCGGTGGCGGAGGGCATCGGCCAAGGGCGGATTACCGCCAACCTTGATGGTGCGCCGATTGATACGCAGTTCCGCATTTCTGACGTTGAGGGCATGGAATGGGTTTCGAGATTACTGCGTGAGGAAGGGCTTTGCCTCGGGCTTTCTTCAGGCATCAACGTGGCTGGCGCGGTGGCTTTGGGCAAGCATCTGGGTAAGGGGTCGCGGGTTGCGACGATTTTGTGCGACACCGGCTTTCGTTATCTTTCCTCGCTTTACAACGCCGAATGGCTGAAATCCAAGGGTCTGCCGGTGTTCCCATGGTTGGCGCAGGGCTAATGGCTATTGCCGTGGGCACCTTGAAGCCTTAGCTATGCAGACAATGGCAACCAAGCCGAACATCAGCGCCCAGGGTCCGGGGCCGCAGCATTTCGTTCCGCCGAGCGGTCGAGAGCTGCGTGCGCAATCGATGCACCGGTTGCAAATCGGGTTGCTGGGACTTGCGATTATGGTGCTGCTGGTTGTCCTCGCCAACGTTATCATGGTGCGCGCGCGGCTGACCGATTCGAACAATGCCGGATCGAAAGCCGCAGCCATGAGCGCGGAGAAAAAGGCTGAGAACGATCCACTGGCGGTTATCGGCGCGGTGCCTTCACCTGAGGCGAGCAATACGGCTCAATCTTCCAGTCAGGCGCAGGGCCGCTGAAAATCCGCATTGCCACTTGGCTGGCTGCGTTATCGCTGATTTCAAGCCCCGCGATAAGCGACACCCCAAAGACGATTGGCCTGTTTACCAGCCTCCCGATACTTTGGTCTGAAGCGGATGACCTTTCCGGATTACTACGCGGCGGCGCTCCGCCGCACTGGGCGCGAGGGGTAATCGCGCGGCACGGGGCTATCGTTCCGCTCGACCGGTTTGACCCCGCCGACGAGCCGCTGGCCAAACTTCACTTCATCATCATGCCGCAGCCCCGGGCGCTGGCTCCGGCGGAGAACGTCGCGCTCGATAGCTGGGTGCGCGGGGGCGGGCATCTGCTGCTGTTTGCCGATCCGATGCTGACGCAGGATTCGGCCTTTGGTTTGGGTGACAAACGGCGGCCGATGGACATCGCCATGCTTACGCCGCTGCTGCGCCACTGGGGGCTGGTTTTGGCTTTCAATCGCGATCAGAGCGCGGGTGACAGGATTGGCCGGGCGTTTGACATCAGCTTTCCGGTAAACTTGGCCGGGCGGCTGGTGACGAGCGGCAGGCGGGGCCCTTGCCGGGCAAACAATCGCGGCCTCGCTGCCGAATGCCGTATCGGCAAAGGGCGGGTGGTCATCATCGCCGATGCTGCGTTGCTTGATAGCAAGGAAAGCGATTTCAGCGCGTTGCGTTCGGCGGCGCTGGATGGATTGATTGAGATCACCGCCAAGGCTACGGAACCCGGAAAAACCCGGTAAAGTCCGGTAATACCGAGCGAGCGTGGCGATCATTCCCATGCTGATCTGTGGAAAACATTGTAATTTAGGGGTTTATTTGAGAGTGAAATCGCCAAGAAACGGCTATGGTTAATAAATAAAACAACAAGTTAACGTGTTTTACCGTATAAAAACGCGAATTCCCCTTCCATACCCACTCGCGCCGCGTTATCACCTCCACTCAATCGGAACCTATTTCCATGCCAATTCCCTTTGGGAAGAACCGGCCGCGTGGGCACGCGGGCGGGCGGAGGAGATGTGTTTCAGCGATTGAGGACGGCTTGGTTGGGGGCTGGACGCGTGGACGGGATCGAGATCAGGTACAGGGGACAGGAGGTTACGCTGAAGGGCGAGACGGGCCGCTTTGTCTTGCCGCCTGACATCCGCAAGGCCGTGCGCATATCGAGCGGCGATCAGCGCCTGCTTTGCCTTTATCCGCACACATCGCTGCCGTGCCTCGTCGGCTATGGCGAATCGCGTGAGCGCGAGTTTGAGCGCCAGCTTGATCTGCAATACGAGAGCGGCAAGATCGCCACCGTCGAAGAATACGAACAGCGTCGCGGGCGGTTCTTTGGTGCCAGCAGCTTTGTCTTTGATGACAGCGGGCGCTTTGTTCTGCCCGATACGCTGATCCGCCATGCGTCGATCACCGATAGCCTCTATTTTCACGGCTCTGGCCCCGAGTTCTGGATCTTCAGTCCCCAGATGACCGGTGATCTGGGGCCGGGCTGGGATTTCATCCGCATGGGCTGCGAAGCCGCGATGGAACGGCAGAAGCCTGCAAAGGCGCCCAAATGAACGCCGCGCCGCACGTTCCCGTTCTGCTCGATGAAGTGCTTGAAGCGCTACAGCCTTCGCCGGGCTCGGTGATCGTCGATGCCACCTTTGGCGCGGGCGGCTACACGCGCCGTTTGCTCGATGCAGGCGCAACGGTGCACGCGTTTGATCGCGATCCCGATGCGATTGCGGCGGGGCAGCACTGGGCCGAATGCGCTGGCGAGCCGCGTCGCCTGATCCTCCACCCACGCCGCTTTTCCGAAATGGTCGCGGCGCTGGCTGAGTCTGGCATTGCGCAGGTTGACGGGCTGGTGATGGACATCGGCGTATCATCAATGCAGCTCGATCAGCCCAACCGCGGCTTTGCTTTTTCCACCAACGGCCCGCTCGATATGCGCATGGCGCAGGATGGCCCGAGCGCCGCCGATTTTCTTAACTCGGCTGACGAAGCCGATATTGCTGACGTGCTCTATCGCTATGGCGAGGAACGCCAATCGCGCCGGGTGGCCCGCGCGATTGTTGCTGCGCGTCCGCTCGAAACCACCGGCGAACTTGCCCGAATTGTCCGCAAGGCGCTTGGCTATCACGCCGGAGCGCCCAAGGATCCTGCAACGCGTAGTTTTCAGGCGGTCCGCATCCACGTCAACACTG
>JAYVNC010000326.1:0-9333 GCA_043758655.1 Novosphingobium sp. | reverse complement strand
TTTCGCATGCTGGTTCAGGCAGGGCCGGAGGGCCTTCCCGCCGGTGCAATCGCTGAGCGGCTTAGCCTTGCTGCTAGTTCGATGAGTTTTCATCTCGCGCAATTGACCCATGCCGGGCTGGCGACCCAGCAGCGGCAGGGCAGGTCGATCATTTACTCCGCCGACTATGACGCGATGAACGGCTTACTCGGCTTCCTCACCGAAAATTGCTGTCAGGGCGCAACTTGCTCGCCCGTCACTGTCCCCATCAAGGCCTGTTGCTGATCACCATGAACGCTTCCCCGACCTTTTCGGTGCTGGTGCTATGCACCGGTAATTCCGCGCGTTCCATTTTGGGTGAAGCGCTGCTCAACCTGCACGGCGAAGGGCGCTTGGTAGCTTTCAGCGCGGGGAGCAAGCCCAAGGGTGTGCCGCATCCCGGCGCGCTGATACTGCTGGCGCGCAAGGGCATAGACCCCGCGCCTTTCCGTTCCAAATCATGGACTGAATTTACGGACGCAGGTGCTCCGCCAACCGACCTTGCCATAACCGTCTGCGGCAATGCGGCGGGAGAAGCCTGCCCGGTTTTTATGGGGGCGCCCATCAAAGCACACTGGGGGCTACCCGATCCCGCCGATGCAATAGGCAGCGAAGCCGACGTTGATGCGGCATTCGAGCAGACTTGGCACTGGCTGGACCTGCGTGTGCGCGCTTTTTTGGCAATACCGCTTGAAAACATTGACCGGGCTGGGCTGCTCACCGAACTGAGCAAAATCGGACAAATGGAAGGGGCCGCATGACCCGCAAACTTATCGCCGAAGCGCTCGGCTCGTTCTTCCTGTTCGCAACGGTGATCGGATCGGGGGTGATGGGCGGTAGCCTGTCCGGCGGCAACGCCGCGGTGGCGCTGCTTGGCAATACCATGGCAACCGGCGCAATGCTGTTCGTGCTGATTACCATGCTGGGGCCAATATCGGGGGCGCATTTCAACCCGGCGGTCAGTTTAGTGATGCGATTTCGCGGCGAACTGAGCACCGCCGAGCTGGCAGCTTACACGCTCGCGCAGGTGGCGGGCGGCGTGCTGGGTGTCTGGGCGGCGCACGTCATGTTCACGCTGCCAGTGATCCAGTTTTCTCACCACGCGCGCAGCGGAACCGGACAGTGGCTGGGTGAATTCATCGCCACCTTTGGCCTGCTGCTGACCATCCTAGGCACGCTGAAATCGCGCCCGCAATGGGTTCCGGTTAGCGTCGCGCTGTATATCACCGCTGCTTACTGGTTCACCTCATCGACCAGCTTTGCCAATCCGGCGATCACCATTGCCCGCAGTCTATCGGATACATTTGCAGGCATCACGCCCGTTGATGTGCCGGGGTTCATTGCCGCGCAACTGTTGGGCGCGCTGGCGGCGTATTGGTGCAGCGAGCGGTTATTCGATCGAGCCTAGATTTGTCTGTGAGGTAAGGCGAAGCCCTTCAAGCGCAGCCGTTTTGTCCTCGCAACGATCAGCAGTACAATTGCCCTGCCTGAGCGCGAGGCCGCTGCGATCAACGCCATATTGCGCTTTATCGTGTCATAATAGCTGTCTATGGAATGGCGCTTGTCGCGGCAGGGCTGTGTCTCCAGCCGATCACAAACCCACATCGGAGAGTCGCTTCATGACATCATATCGCCCTTCCTTGCTGCTCAAAACTGCTCTCCTGCTCAGCCCTGCCCTGCTCGCGCTTTGTGCTCCCGCAGTCGCCCAAACGGCGGCGCAGAAGACGGGCGTTTGGCCGCAGGATATATCGGACGTTCCTGTCGATCCCGCTGTGCGCTTTGGCGTGCTGCCCAATGGCCTGCGCTATGCGATTCAGCACAATGAAACCCCCAGCACCGGGGTTTCCATCCGCATGCTGATCGACTCGGGCTCATCGATGGAGCGCGATGACGAACAGGGGCTGATGCACTTCCTTGAACACATGTCGTTCCGCAGCAGTGACAAAATCGCCGATGGCGATGTGGTGCGCATGTTGCAGCGCCACGGCCTGCGCTTTGGCGCGGATACCAACGCTTTCACCTTCTACGATCAAATTGTCTACCAGTTCGATTTTACCAACAACGATGCCAGCTCCATCGCCGACGGCATGCTGATCTTCCGGGAAGTTGCCAGCCATCTAAAGCTTGAACCTGCGCTGGTGGAAGCCGAAAAGGGCGTTATTCTATCTGAGGAACGCCTTCGAGATTCGGCGGATTACCGGGGCTACAAGGTGCAACAGGCGCTAGCCAATGAAGGCACACGCCACGCGCTGCGCCACCCAATTGGCACAATCGAAACGATCAAAGGCGCGACAGCTGAAAAACTGCGCCGACTCTATCAGGCAAACTTCCGGCCAGACAACGCGACCATCGTCGTTGTCGGCAATGTTGATCCCGTTGCTATCGAAAAGGACATCCGCGATCGCTTTGCCGATTGGAAGCCCGTCGGACCAGCCGATGTTCTGAGCCCCGGAAAAGTCGCTCCCACTCGCACCGTCGCCGAATTTACCGCAGCGGGTGCGGCAGATTCGATGGATGTCATTTGGCCCGAAGCGCCCGACCAGCGTCCTGATAACAAGGCGACCGAACACGAAAAGCTATTACGGCAACTTGGTTTTACCGTGCTAAACAGCCGGTTGGGTGACCGCGCAGCAATGCCCGGATCGCCCTTTGTCGGGGCGCGGATCAGCTCCCAAGATAATTTTGCGCATGACAGCTCGTTCACCCAGCTGCACGTTATATCGACGCCAGAGAATTGGCGCGCCGCACTTGATGCAGCGATCACCGAACAGCGCCAGCTGATGCGCGATGGCATCAGCGCAGCCGAGCTTGCCCGCGCAACGCAGGTTATGAAGACACGGTACCAAGTCGAAAATGACGGTGCTGCCACACGTACCAGCGCTTCCATTGCAGACAGTTTGATTGGAGTAACGCAACAGGACGGCGTCATCACCAGCCCCGCGCAGGATCTGGCCGATGTGGTTTCTGTGATCGCAACGGCCACCCCGGCATCGGTCCTACAATCGGTTCAATCGGCGTTTACGGGCCGCAAGCCAGTGCTGTTCCGTTCTGCCAAAGCCGAACCGGTGGGCGAAGCGGCCTTGGCCGAGGCATTCACCACATCGCTGAACAAACCCATCGACGTGCGGATGGCCGAAGCCGCATTCACATGGCCTTATAGCAATTGGGGAAAGCCCGGTGCGGTCACCAGCCGCAGTGATGACCCGGCGCTGGGGACCACGACGGTTCGCTTCGCCAACGGCACCCGGCTGGTGGTCAAACCGACAGCATTTGCCAAAGATTCGGTCCGGGTTAACGTCGCGCTTGGTGGCGGACGCAGAACCATTGCTCCCGGCATGGCTCATGCCTTGTGGGCCAGCAACCTGATGTCAAACGGCGGCACCGGCAAGGCTTCGCTAGCGCAGATCAGACAGTGGTCGCAATCAACCGGCAAGGCGATTGGCGCGGCGCCATCGGTGGACAGCCTAGCCGCAACGCTGGCCGGCACCACGCGTCCAGCCGACCTTGATGCCGAACTCGAATTGCTCACCGCCTACGCTCGCGATCCCGGATTTCGTCCGGAAATGGAGGACAAGCTCAAAGCCTTCATCCCAATGTTCCAAAACAAAATTAACGGTGAGATCGGTTTTGCTTTTTACCGCGCGCGCGAACTGGTTATGACCGGGAGCGACACCCGCTTTGCCGGATTGCCAAGCGATGCTGATCTGGCTGCAACCAAGCCCGGCGACATAAAGGCGCTGTGGGCTTCGCAACTCGCGGCTCCCGCCGAAATTACCATCGTCGGCGATATAACGCCCGATAAGGCGATCGCCGCCGTGGCGCGCACCTTTGGCGCTGCATCGGCGCTTAAATCGGCAATACCGCCAATGCCGCGACTGGTCATGCCCGTGGGGCGTGAAGCACCCTATGTGTTCAATCACACCGGGCGCAAAGACCAGGCGATGTACGCCATCTATTGGCCAATGCCTGATTATTTCACCAGCGCCAAAGAAGCCACCGCGGCGGAGCTCCTCACAACCGTGTTGGGCCAGCGGCTGATCGATACCGTGCGCGAAAAGCTGGGTTTGTCCTACACGCCCGCCTCAGACTCACTCGCATCAACGCAGATCAGCGGTTATGGTTATGCAGGCGCTTATATCGAAACCCCGCAGGCCAATTTCGGCACTTTCCGCAAGATCGTTATCGATCAGATGGCTGACCTTGCCGCCAAGCCGCTTTCAGCCGACGAGCTACTGCGCGCCAAGCAACAGATGATTCAGGCGCGCAAACAGGCGCGGGAAAAGAACGAATACTGGCTGCCCAATCTGGCGCTCGCCCAGCGCAAGCCTGCGCTTCGTCAGGCAATCATCGATTCGGTCGCCAATGCGGAAGCGGTGACAGCCGCAGACGTTCAAACGCTGGCCAAAACACGGATCGTCGGCAAGTTGCCGGTGACCATCGTGGTAAAGGCGAAGGATTGAGCGCGCAGGTAGGTAGCCCCAGATGATAGCCCGAGAACTCCTCGCCACCGCGCAGGTTCCCGGCGGCGAGGAGCTGCGGCTTTACCGGCATGACCGCGATTTTATGATCGTGCTTGACCGGAACGAGCTGATGTCCAGCCGAATGAGCGGTTCAGAAGTCGCGCTCGCCAACCTTACTTGCGACCGGCTGACCACCGGCAAACCGCCGCACCTGCTGATCGGCGGCTATGGCATGGGCTTCACCCTGCGCGCCGCACTCGAACGGTTGGGGGCTGGCGCGCGGGTCACTGTCGCCGAACTGGTGCCAGAGATTATTGCATGGGCGCGCGGGCCAATGGCGGAACTTGCCGCAGGTTGCCTCGATGACGCGCGCGTTGATCTGCTGATGGCCGATGTTGCTTCGGCGATAATCGGCAGCGCGCACCGCTATGATGCGATCCTGCTCGATGTCGATAATGGCCCGGACGGTCTGGTGCGCGAAGACAACAACCAGCTTTATACGGCGTCGGGCCTCAAGGCGGCAAAGCACGCGCTGAAGGTTGGCGGGCTGCTGGCAATATGGTCCGCCGCGCCCGATCCGCGGTTCGCCGCGCGCATGGCCAAAGCCGGGTTCAGCGTGGAGGAAGTCCGCGTCAGCGCCCGCGCCAATGGCAAAGGTGCCAAACATGTGATCTGGTTCGGACGGGTTTAGCGAGCGCTTACTTAAGCTCTGTCTAAGCTTTATTCCGCCGGAACCTGCATCCATTCAGGCACATCGAACATGGCCTGCGCGCGGCCATGCCAAGCTGTAATCTGCCGCGCGACGGCAACCGCGATCAGCGCGACCATCACGCCGAGCAGCATATCGACCAAATAGTGCGCGCCCTCCACCGGAGTCGCCAACAGCATCAACAGATTGACCGGCACAATCACCCGCCGAAGCACTGGAATTGGCCATGCCGTAACCATAAACACCACCGCGCAAACCGTGTGGAAACTCGGCGCGCACACCACGCCGCGCAGCGCCGCCAAATCAATCGTCGTCAGCGTGCGATCGCGCAGCGCCTCGATAATAACATCCTGATGAAAGCCCTCACGCGGCAGATAGGGCACCGCCCCGCCGTGCCACAAATAATCGAGCGCGCCCTTCGCCGGAAACAGCGGGAACAGCAGCAGCGTCAACATGATCGCGATCCACGCCACCAGCAAAAACCGCCGCGCATGCCCGCGTTGCCCGTGCCAGGCCAGATAGCCAAGCACCACCACCGGCGAGACATAAATCGATTCATAAAATAGCGTGCCCAGCCGCTGCAACCACGGATGCGCCGTCACCAACCCATAAAACCACAGCCAGTTGAACCCGAGCAGCTGATCCGCCCGGTCGAGCATCGCATCGGAATAACCGCGCGTTTCCGCCGCCGCGACATAACTCGCAACCCCGCCAAGCGCGATCATAACGAACAGCAGCACGCTGCTTTCCGCCATATCGCGCACCCGCGCCTGCGCCAGCGTTTTGCCCTCACGGCTGACATGCCGCAGCCCCAGCAGCGCGCCCACAACTAGCGTAAAACCAATAAACCCAACGCTCAGCGGCGCAATCGTCAGCCGCGCCCGCATCATCATCACAACGAGCAATAGCGCGCTGAATCCGATGGCCGCAACGATCCATTGCCGCGGGATGAGCGGCAGATCGTTGGCGTAAAACGCAGAGATGATGCCCTTATTTTCGGGCAAGCGACCGTGCAAAACCATTCCCCAAAACAAACCGCAATCTGCCGCCGCGCCCCCGCAGCATGCCAATTGGATGCGCGCTGTTACGGTTAACCGCCCCGCCCCGCAAGCAACTATATGTCGCAGGCCCAAACGCGCGGAAAAGTGCTGTCCTACAGCAACACTTGGCGCGCATGGTCCCCAGCCCGTTTTCCCTCTGCCTCCGCCAGAGCAATCGCGCGCGCTAGGGGCAGGGATGTATATAGAATGTGGCAGCGGGGATAATTGCCAGCTAAAGCATTTTATCCTCGGCGGCGCGACGCATCGACGAGGGCGCGCTCGGCTGGGGTAAGTTTGAACAGGCGGCAAGTCAGTTCGTGCAGTTGCTCCTCGTCATCGCGCAGCACATCTGAAAGCGTGGCGAGTTCCTGACCGATCGCGATGATCTGCGCGGCCACGACGGGTTCCGCAGCGAGCGCGACCTTGCGCAGCCTGTCGATCAGTCGCTTGCCATCGTTCTTGCCGCTGGGCGTGAAATCGAGCGCGACGCAGACCCACTGTGCCATAACCAGCGCCTCGTGCGCAGGTTCGACAAACAGCTTGGCGGCCTCGATCCCGTCGATCAGCAACGCCAGCTTGCCGTTCGCCAGTGCCACAGTCATTTCGCTATCGAGCCGAATCGTTCCGTCGAGCCGTGCCAGCGCCGCTACTTCCTGCGCCGCGCGTTCATCGTCGATCCAGGCTTTGCGGCCAGCGGCGGGGACGCTTTTGGCTACCTTCAGCTCGATTTGCGGGATCGATTCGACATCACTCAGCACCTGTTCGAGCGGCAGCATGGTGCGCGCGGTGGTGGCGAGGCGTTCTTCAAGCCGGGCGAGCAGATCGATGCGTGCAGTGCTGCGCTGCTGCAAGCCCTTGGCGAGCGCGGTCAGTCCGGCGCGTGATGCTCCGTCTGCTGCGGGTATCGGCAATGGCTCGATGAACTGTTTGTTGGCCTCGAAATAGCCATTGTCCTTGGGCTTACCGAGCCACTTGAAGATGTAATTGGAGATGGGCGCGTTGAGAACGCTGAGCAAAAACCAGCCGTTATCTCCACACGGTAAAATGCCGTTCACGCGGACATTGTCCAAGTAGACTGAGCCTTCGTGATCAAAGGCAAGACGCAGGGAGGGTATCAACTGGGCAACGATGATCTTTGCCAAATGCTGTCGGGCTAGATTTTTCGGGTAGGTATAGCGATACCACGTGTCATCTGATGCCTTGTTGGCTTTATTGATTTTTCTAAGTTCTTGCTCAAATCTCGTTAGATATGCGTATGCCTTTGGATATGTCGCTTTCAGATCCACGATCGACACCAATGAAGCCTTGTTGGCCACAACATTGTAAGGAAAAAGGAGGTAGATTGAAGTAGCCGGACTTATGAATCTCTTTGCTTCATGTCCAGAAACTAATGGCTTCATTATCTCATCTTCAATCTCTATCAATTCGTCAGCAGGCCTTGTCTGCCCTTTAACTTTTGGTGGTTTCCTAACATAGCGGTTCTTTCCGATACGCCGAAGATGATAAATGTCGTTTCGGGTAGCTTGAACGCCAACAATGATGTCTAATACATTTTCGGACTGATCTAGTCGTGTGGCATCCCTCCCCAACCGCTCGATCATCGTCCGAACCGGCGTAGGCGCGATCAGCCACGGCTTTAGCGGCAGGGTAATGGCAGAATAGGGCAGCACATGCTCGGCGGCTGCCCAGTTCACCCGGCTGATGTCTCCATCGCCGGCAAAGGCCAGCCGAATTTCCTCGACCGGTGCTTTTGAAAAAACCTGAATTGCGGTGTATGTCGTCGCTTCCTCGAACACCTGATACGAGCGGAAGTCGAGCCACTTTTCCAGATGCCGTCCTTCGTGGATCAGCCCGCGCAGACCCTCACCATTTTCCAGTGTCGGCCACAGGTTGGGCGCGATATAGCCCATGCGGCCTTGGCCGTTCAGCAGCGCCAGCCCCTTTTCAATGAACGGCAAATAGAGATCAAAATTGCCGGTTCCGGTTGACGTATAGGGTGCCGCACCGCTGCTCCCGCCGCTCAGCCACGCCGCCATATCAGCGTTGATCTTCACAAAATTTTGCAGCTTCACATAGGGCGGATTGCCAATCACGGCATCGAAGCTGCCGCTGGCAAAATCACCTTCCCATTCAAACGTATTTATCCGGTCACGTTCTTCATCGTCATAAAGCCTGCGCTTGTTGTAAAACCGCTTGTCGACCAAGCTGTTGCCGCAGGCGATGTGGCTATCGAGCGAAGACAATGGCTTGTTGGCCTGCGCGGTGTGGAGCCACAGAGACAGCCGGGTGATTTCAACCGACGCCGGATTGATATCGACCCCGAACAGGTTGTTCGCCAGGATCATTTCGGTAAGCGTTGCCGCATCTGGGCGTTGATCGATAGCCTTGGCGGTAACCGCTGCATCGGCAGCGGCAGCAAATTCGCGCTCAAGATGTTTGAGCGCAACAATCAGGAATGCGCCCGATCCACAGGCCGGATCGAGCACCTTGATCTTGGTCAGCCGCTCCCAATAGGCAAGGGCTGCTGCCTTGGTCGGCTCGCCCGTGTCAGGCCACTCCGCCTCGGCCTTCCACAGCGCGAACAACGGCTCAATGGTCTCCTCGATGATCCGGCGCACGGCCCATTCGGGCGTGTAATACACCCCATCGCGCTTGCGTTTGGTAATATCGGTGAGCGAAAGGCGTTTATCGGCGTCGGCTTCCAGCTTTTCCAGTTCGACAATCGACTGCTCGAAAATATGGCCGAGCGTATAAAGGCCTATGCTGTTCTTGGCATCGCCTTCCTTGGCGAAATTGTAAGTCGCGGAAAGGTAGAGCAGGGTTTTCTTGTGTTCGGCAATTTTGGCTTCATTCTGCCCTTGCCCGCGTTCAACAAACAGATGATTGGGCAGTTGCAGCGCATCGATGTTTGGATCATCGGCAAACAAGCCGCCGTTGAAGCGGTGAATGTGGTGGGTACCGATATCGCCGCCTGTGTTCATCCGGTTAAAGATCTGCTTCAGGCGCGTCCACACTTCATACCCGCTGCCTTCGAGCATCGTGTCTTGACTGAACCGGGTAAGCTGGCTTTGCAGTTCAATGGATGGGAAACCGACGCGGCCGCCCA
>JAYVNC010000325.1:0-3003 GCA_043758655.1 Novosphingobium sp. | reverse complement strand
GATAATCTCTAAACTTCCTTCTCTGCGCATCTGCGCCTCTGCGCGAACCAACCTTCGCTTCAGTTGCGCAAAACCCCATCCCCCGCATGGCAACCCCGCCCGCGCGTTGCTAGGGCCTGCCCAACATGCCTTCCAAAACCACCGAACCCGATCCGTTTGACGTCATCGTCGATGCGCCGTTTGATAGCGCGCTGTCTGAGCGGTATCTGGTCTATGCGCTGTCCACCATCACCGCGCGATCGCTGCCTGATCTGCGCGATGGGTTGAAGCCGGTGCACCGCCGCCTGCTGTGGGCGATGCGGCAGTTGAAGCTCAATCCCAATGATGCCTTCAAGAAATCGGCGCGCGTCGTGGGCGATGTGATCGGCAAATATCACCCGCATGGCGATCAATCGGTTTACGATGCCATGGTGCGTTTGGCGCAGGATTTTTCGCTGCGTTATCCGTTGGTTGAAGGGCAGGGCAACTTCGGCAACATCGATGGCGATAACGCCGCCGCCTATCGCTACACCGAAGCGCGGCTGACCAAAACCGCGATCCAGCTGATGGCCGGGCTCGATGAAGGCGCGGTCAATTATCACCCGACCTATAACGGTGAGGACGAGGAGCCGGAGATTTTCCCCGGCCTGTTCCCCAATCTGCTCGCCAATGGCTCCACCGGCATTGCGGTGGGCATGGCGACGAGCATCCCCAGCCACAACGTCGCCGAGATTATCGACGCCACGCTGCTGCTGATTGACAATCCGCACGTTGAACACGCCGCACTAATGCAGGTTTTCCACGGGCCGGACCTGCCGACCGGCGGCGTGATCGTTGATAGTCCGGCGGCGATTTCAAACGCTTATGAAACCGGGCGCGGATCATTCCGTGTGCGCGGGCGGTTTTATGCGGCTGAGGCCAAGGTGCCCGAAGACCGCGATACCGGGATTGAGCGGCTGCCTAACGGAACCTGGCAGCTCGTCATTTCCGAAATCCCCTACATGGTGCCCAAGGGCAAGCTGATCGAGCAGGTTGCGCAGCTGATTGCTGACAAGAAACTGCCGATCCTTGAGGATATTCGCGATGAATCGGATGAGAAAATCCGCATTGTGTTTGAACCCAAAAGCCGCAATGTCGATCCCGAAATGCTCAAGGAAGGGCTGTTCCGGCTGACCGATCTGGAAAGCCGTTTCAGCCTTAATCTCAACGTGCTGGACGCCGGCCGCACCCCCGGAGTGCTGGATCTGAAACTGCTGCTTCAGGAATGGGTGATCGCCCAGATCGACATCCTGCTGCGCCGCAGCCAGCACCGCCTCGACAAAATCGCCGCGCGGCTCGAACTGCTCGGCGGCTATATCATCGCCTACCTCAACCTTGACCGGATCATCGAGATTATCCGCACCGAGGATGAGCCCAAGGTGCTGATGATGGCTGAGTTTGAACTGACCGACCGCCAGGCCGAAGCGATCCTCAATATGCGGCTGCGGTCGTTGCGCAAGCTCGAGGAAATGGAGCTGCGGCGCGAGCGCGATGATCTGCTGAAGGAGCAGGAAGAGCTGCAAACGCTGCTCGATAGCCCGGCCCGCCAGCGCACCCGGCTGAAGCGTGATCTGGGTAACCTGCGCAAGGACTATGCCGAAGATACGCCGCTCGGCCGCCGCCGCACGACAATTTCCGAGGCCGCGCCCATGGTCGAATTTTCGATGGATGCGATGATTGAGAAGGCGCCGGTGACGGTGATCCTTTCGGCAAAGGGCTGGGTGCGCGGGGCGTCTGGCCACGAACCCTTGGACAAAGATTTCAAATACAAGGAGGGCGACGGCCCGGCCTTCGCGCTCCACGCGCAGACCACCGACAAGCTGCTGATCGCCTGTGACAACGGGCGGTTCTATACGTTGGGGGCCGACAAGCTCCCCGGCGCGCGCGGCTTTGGCGAGCCGGTGCGGACCATGCTCGATATTGATGCCGACGCAGCGATCATTGCACTGCTGGTTTACCGCCCCAAAGCGCAATTGTTGCTCGCCAGCAGTGCCGGTCGCGGCTTCGCGGCAGAGGCGGACGAGCTGCTCGCCGAAACCCGCAAGGGCCGCGGCGTGATGAGCACCAAGCCGGGGGTAAAACTCACCGTGGTCCGCGAAATCCCACCCGAACACGATCACATCGCGGTAGTGGGAGATAACCGCAAGCTGGTGATCTTCAGCCTCGAGGAATTGCCGGTAATGGCCAAAGGCCAAGGGGTGACGTTGCAGAGATACCGCGACGGCGGGCTGGCCGATGCGGTGACGTTGAAGCTGGAGGATGGGCTGAGCTGGGCGATGGGCGGAGACACTGGCCGGGTGCGGACCGAGAAGGATGTTGTGATGTGGAAGGTCGCGCGCGGGGCTGCCGGGAGGTTGCCGCCGACTGGGTTTCCAAGGGATGGGCGGTTTTAGTCAATTAATGAACAGCTCACCATGCCCCTCGCGATCCACCGCTTGAAGTAAAAACGTTGGACTTCGGGAACGGACTCAACGTCATTTTTATGTTACAATGATGGCACTGAACGCTTTCACCTCCAGAATCTCGACGCACGACCTGTAAGACTGATTTTCGGTCTTCGTTGAAGCATTTCACACAGAGGCGATGGTCAGGATCGTCATTCGCACTGTCTGGCTTGAGCACATAGATCAGTGAGCCAGTTACGGATTCCGTCAGTTTGTAACGTGCCTTTTCTGCCTCCCATTGTTGGACTTGGTCTAATTGAGACTCAAGCTCTGCCACGCGGCGTTGCAACTCGGCATGCCGTTCGCGATCGTCAAACGCAGCAGACTGTGCGTCTAGCAAGGCTCTTTGAATGTCGATTACCGCTAGATTGATTTCGGTTTCAGATTTGAGTCCAGATGCGCCCTTCGCAATGTCCATTGCAACTTTGATGCTGCCAATTGCGGCGCTTGCTTCAGCGAGCATTTGCTTGGTCTTTCATAAATATTTGTGGGTCGTTAGGATGATCCCATAAAATGATACCAGCAATGTGGTCGTAGAAAT
>JAYVNC010000324.1:0-3016 GCA_043758655.1 Novosphingobium sp. | reverse complement strand
CACACCCGCTACGATCGGTGCGCCGATACCTACCTCGCCGCCATCACATTCGCGGCAACCTTCCTCTTCTGGCTCAACTAATGAGTCCTGACCCTAGGCAGCAAGCCGCCAAGTCTTCGTTGCCCCTCCTCTGAAGAGGAGGGGCGAAAGTTTTAAAGCACGCTTTCCAACCAGGCCTTAAGCTGGCTCTTTGGCGAGGCGCCCAGCTTTTGCGCCACTTGCTTGCCATCTTTGAACAGCACCATCAGCGGGATTGACTGCACGCCGATTTCGCTTGGAACCTTGCTGCTTTCCATGATGTCCATCTTGGCGATGGTCACCTGATCGGCCATTTCAACCGACAGTTCCTCAAGCGAAGGACCGATCATCTTGCACGGCCCACACCATTCGGCCCAGAAATCGACCAGCACCGGCTTATCAGACTGAAGGACATCGGCGGCGAAACTGGCATCGGTGACGGTAATGGTGGCCATGGGGGTAACTCCTGATTGCTGATGGTCAATTTAGGGCGTGACGGCGCGCGCGCAACCGTGAGGTGACAAAAGCTTTACTCGCCGGTGGAAAATGCTGGCTTGTGCGCGGCGATGACTTCGTGTGGCAATTCGATCAACATGGGTGTCTGGGTGTAAAGCAAGGCCGCGCGCACCGGGCGGCCCGGATAAGTGACTTCAAGCGCCGAAACATAGGCGGCCATCTGGCGTAAGATACTGGTGGGAACTTCGCTGAGCGAGGCAGGCGGGCGGCGCGCAGTTTTAAAATCGACGAGGTGAATGGCTTCGGGCGTCACCAGCAGGCGATCTATAGTGCCTGCGACCACGCGGTCCCCCACCAGTGCGGCAATGGGAACTTCTGCGAGGGCTTGGGCTGAGAACAGTTCCGCCCATTCGCTTTGATCGAGCACGCGCACGGCGGATGCGGCCATTTCAGCGCGCGCAGCCTCGGGCAGATCGGTGGCCGCGCGCGCCAACCAGCGCAGGGCGGCACCCTCACGTTCAGGCGCGGCGACTTCGGGCAATCTTTCAAGCAGACGGTGGACCAGCGTCCCGCGCCGCGCCGCATCGCCGCCTTGGCCGGGGGCATAAGGCGGATCAGGCGCATCGTCCTCACCCAAAGAGGAAGGCGCGAGCGGGCGCGGTGGGCGCGGTTCGGAGGGAAGCGGGGTGAGCGCCCACAGCGGTACTGCGGCTGACTTGGTCGGTGCCGTCACGTCGGCGGAACCAACCGGGCGGTCGGGCAGGCTGCCATATTCGCGGCGTTGACCCCACAAATGGTCGGCGATCTTGTCCTCGCCAATCACCTGCTCAAGCTTCGCATACCAAGAGCTCTCGGGAATAACTTGCTTAGGCTTAAGCGCGCCGCCGATGAACAGCGCCTCCTCCGCCCTGGTCATCGCAACGTAAAGCAGCCGCCAATGCTCCTCGAGCTCCGCCGCCTTTTCCGCCTCGGCCACCAGCCGCAGCCGCCCAGCTTGCTCGTCCTTTGGCACCCCCGGCAGCGGAATTTTATAGGCCCGCGCGGCATCACCGAACAGTTCACTGCGCGGGTCGTCCAGTGTCAGCGGTGTGGGGCGGTTCTTTGTCGGATCAGACGTGGCATCGGCGAGAATGACGATCGGCGATTGCAGCCCTTTCGCGCCGTGAACTGTCATCACCCGCACCATATTGCCGCCGCTTTCGGCCTCGCGCTTCAGCTCGCCGTCGCCCGCATCGAACCAGTGGAGGAAGCCGATCAGGCTCGGCGTGTCGCTCATCGCATAGGTGTGCGCGGCGCCCAGCAGTTCCTCAATCGGATCATTGGCCTCAACCCCCAGCCGCGCGACCAGCCGCCGCCGCCCATCCCACGGGCCGACCAGAAGCCAGTGAAGCGTCGCTTGCGGCGGATCGTAATCGGCTTTTTTGAGCAGTTCGAGCAGTTGCGAGACAGCCGAGGCCACATCGGCATGGCGCGATCCGCGCAGGTGTTCCCACAATGCGACTCTCTCGCCGCGATAGCCGTGTTCGAGCAACTGCTCCTGAGTCCAGCCAATCAGCGGTGAAACCAGCAGCGCCGCCAGATTGAGGTTATCAAACGGCTGCACGGCAAAGCGCAGCGCCGCGACCAAATCCTTCACCGCAAGCGGCGCGCCTAGCCGCAGCCGATCAACCCCCGCCACCGAGACTCCGTGCGCATAGAGCCGCGCGACGATCAGCCCGGCAAGCTCAGCGCGTTTGCGCACAAGGATCATGAAATCACCCGCGCGGGCGCGCCGGTTACCGCCTTTCATCAGCGGAAATCCGGGGCCCTTCGGATTCAGCCATGCGGCTACTTGTTCAGCAATCCGGTCTGCCAGCGCGCGGTCTTGGCGCGAAAGCCAGGACGCCTCAGTCTTTTCCACGGGATCGCCAAAGGGATCTTCAGTCGCATCGCCGCCATCATCATCGGCATCTTCGGTATCATCGTCTAGCCGTAGCCCGGTAACCGGCTGCCACAGCGTAACGATGCCGTCGCGGTCTTGCCCTTTGTGAAGCCCCTGTTCCTCAGCCACCCCCATCGCCTCGCGGCCGACATGGTCAATAACCTTGTCGACGAATTCGAGGATCGGCGCGGCGGTGCGGAAGGAAGCGCCGAGATCAAGATTACGCAGCTCACGCACCTCGCGTCGATCAAACTGGTGGTCAGCATTGGCCGCCGCGCCATCGATCATTTTGCGCAGGTGGGCTTTGGCATTGCTGAAATGTACAGGGCTGGTCCCCTGAAAGCGGAAGATCGCCTGCTTATAATCGCCGACCACGAACAGCGTGCGCAGCGCATCATCGTGCTGGCCTTCACCAGCAAAAAACTCCTCGGTCAGGGCGAAGATGATATCCCACTGCGCCGGATTGGTATCCTGCGCCTCATCGACGAGCACATGATCGAACTGCCGGTCGAGCTTATAGCGGATCCACGCGGAAAAATCCTTGTTCTGCAACAGCGCCGCCGCTTGGCGAATCTGATCGTCAAAATCGATCAACCCCTCGCGCGTCTTCGCCTCGTGCCA
>JAYVNC010000323.1:0-3021 GCA_043758655.1 Novosphingobium sp. | reverse complement strand
AAGGGAAGGGGAGTTTTTAAGCCGCCTTCGCAGGCACCAAAAACCCCAGCAATTGCGCCAAAGTACCGCGCAAATCCTTCCGCGCCACTACCATATCGACCATGCCATGCGCATGGAGATATTCTGCGCGCTGAAAGCCGGGGGGCAACTTTTCACGGATAGTGTCCTGAATCACCCGCTGCCCGGCAAAGCCGATCAGCGCGCCGGGCTCAGCGATATGGACATCGCCCAGCATGGCATAGCTGGCGGTGACGCCGCCGGTTGTGGGGTCAGTTAAAACAACCACATAAGGCAGCCCAGCCGCCTTCAATCGCCGCACGGCCACGGTGGTTTTGGGCATCTGCATCAGGCTGAGAATGCCCTCCTGCATTCGTGCGCCGCCCGCTGCGGTACAGATGACATAGGCGCAGCGATCCGCAATCGCGCGTTCGGCCCCCATGACGAAAGCCTCGCCCACGGCCATGCCCATTGAGCCGCCCATGAAGGCGAAGTCCTGAACACCGAGGACGACTTTCAGGCCTTCGATTGTGCCTGCCGCGTTGGTTAGCGCATCAGGGTGCGGGTTGGCCGCGCGGGCGGCTTTTAGGCGGTCGGGATATTTCTTGGAGTCCTTGAATTTCAAGGGATCTTCGGCAACCTTTGGTGCGGTCAGAACCTTGAATCCGGGGTCTAAAAGCTGCGCCAACCGCGCATCCGCGCCAATCCGCCCGTGATGTTCACAGCGCGGGCAGACGCTCAGGTTTTCCTCATATTCCTTGGTAAATAGCATCTCGCTGCATGAAGGACACTTGATCCACAGGTTATCCGGCGTCTCACGCTTGGTGACGCGGGAGAGCGAATTGCGGACGTTAGTTAGCCAGGACATAGGGCTCTATCGCGCCGAATGGACCGCATTTGCAAGCGCCTTGCAAAGCACCTGCACCGGCCCTGCAGCCTCCGCGCCGTGGAGAGCAACGAGGTCAACCAGTGCTGATCCAACGACCACGCCATCAGCGTGCTTGGCAATCGCCGCAGCTTGGTCTGGCGTGCGTACGCCGAAGCCGACCGCGACGGGAATGTCGGTCGCTGCCTTAAGCCGCGCGACGGCTTCTTCGATCGCGCCGAGTGCCGCCTGCTGCTTGCCGGTGATCCCGGCGACCGAAACGTAATAGAGAAAGCCCGATGAGCCGTCGAGGATCGCCGGAAGCCGCGCGGCGTCGCTGGTTGGGGTGGCAAGGCGGATCAGGGATACGCCGGCGGCGCGGAGCGCGGGGCCGAGTTCGGGGTCTTCCTCGGGCGGGATGTCAACGCAGATCACGCCGTCAACGCCTGCCTTCAGGCATTCAGCGGCGAACCATTCGGCCCCGCGCGTGGTCATCGGGTTGGCATAGCCCATGAGGACGAGCGGCACGTCCGGGTGGCGGGCGCGGAAGTCTGCCGCCATGCGGAAGATGTCCGCCGTGGTGGTTCCCGCGCCAAGGCTGCGCAGGTTCGCCTGCTGGATCGCCGGGCCATCGGCCATCGGATCGGTGAACGGCATGCCGAGTTCGATGACGTCAGCCCCGCCTGCAACGAGGGCATCGAGGATCACAGGCGTGGGGCCATCGCCAGCGGTGACGAATGTCACGAGGGCTGGGTGACCTTTGGCGAAGGCGGAGGAGAGGCGAGTCATATTTTCAAACCGAACCAAAAAATTCCGACCGCTAAAATAATGGATAGAATGGCAAATCGAATGGTCATCTTACGAGTCATCTTGTCCAAAGCAGCGGTAAGCTCTTGCTTTGTAGATGCGTTTGCCATCGCTCGCTTCACCTCAGCCATGACGATCAAGGCCGTTTCCCGACTAAGCCCGGCATCTTCCAGCCTCAGCTCGGCTTCGCCAGCTTGTGTGTAGTCACGGTTCGGGATGCTCACAACTCCACCCCAAGATGCTCAGCGACCGAGAAAATATCCTTGTCCCCCCGCCCACACAGGTTGGCGAGGATTACGTAATCCTTCGGCAATGTCGGCGCGATTTTGGCCACAGCGGCGATGGCATGCGCTGGTTCCAGTGCCGGAATAATCCCCTCGGTGCGGCACAGCAGCTGGAAACCTTCGAGCGCCTCGACATCGGTGACCGAGGTATAGTCCACCCGGCCAATCTCTTTGAGCCAAGCGTGCTCTGGCCCAATGCCGGGATAGTCCAGCCCGGCGCTGATCGAGTGGCCTTCGTTGATCTGGCCGTCCTGGTCTTGCAACAGATAGGTTTTGTTGCCGTGCAAGATTCCGGGACGTCCGCCTGCCAGGCTCGCCGCGTGGAGTTTATCGAGCCCGTGGCCTGCCGCTTCAACCCCCAGCATTTTCACGCTGGGATCATCGAGGAAGGGGTGGAACAGCCCGATGGCATTCGATCCGCCGCCAATCGCCGCGACCAGCATATCGGGCAGGCGGCCGGTGCGGGAAAGCATCTGTTCGCGCGCCTCGCGCCCGATCACGCTTTGAAAATCGCGCACCAGTTCGGGGTAGGGATGCGGGCCAGCGGCGGTGCCGATGATGTAAAACGTATCATGCACATTGGCGACCCAATCGCGCAGCGCCTCATTCATCGCGTCCTTCAGCGTGCCAGCCCCGGCGGTCACCGGAACCACCTCGGCCCCGAGCAGCTTCATGCGAAACACGTTGGGCGCCTGACGGGCAACATCGGTCGCGCCCATGAAGATCACGCAAGGCAAGCCGAACCGTGCGCAGACGGTGGCGGTGGCGACGCCGTGCTGGCCTGCGCCGGTCTCGGCAATGATCCGCGTCTTGCCCATGCGCATCGCGAGCAAGATTTGCCCAACGCAATTGTTGATTTTGTGTGCGCCGGTGTGGTTGAGTTCGTCACGTTTGAACCACACCTGAGCGCCACCAAGCTCTTCGGTAATCCGGGGCGCAAAATAGAGCGGGCTGGGGCGGCCCACGTAATGCTCAAGCAGATCATCGAATTCCGCCTGAAACGCCGGATCGGCCTTGGCGCGCCGGTACTCTTTCTCAAGATCGAGCACTAAAGGCATCAGCGTTTCG
>JAYVNC010000322.1:0-3025 GCA_043758655.1 Novosphingobium sp. | reverse complement strand
CCGCGGCATACTCGCCGCTGTCAGGCAGATCTGCCAGCAATCGGACTGTCCGCCTTTCCCGGGCATCAATCGTGTGCCGCATTTGCGCGGCACCGTTTCGATGGCGCGGACCAACGATCCCAATAGTGCCAATAGCCAGTTCTTTATCGTGTTCTATCCGCGCTTTGCGCTCGATAATCGCTACACGAATTTCGGCCGGGTGATCGGCGGAATGAATGCGGTTGATGCCATCGAACGCGGCGAACCGCCTGAGCATCCGACCAAGATCATTCAGGCATCGCTGGGGAGCGAAAACAAGCCGCAGATGATGCCGCCACCGCCTCCGCCGGTTGAGGTGCCTACAGTTGCGGCTCCCCCCGCGCCGGTTACGCCACCGCCTGCGGTTGTGCCGGTGAAGCCGGTTGTGAAGAAGACACGCTGATAGGGAGAAATTGGCTCGGGCGCTTCGACAGGCTCAGCATGAGCGGGTCTTTTCTTTTCGCCAGTCCCCAAACCCGCTCATGCTGAGCTTGTCGAAGCACCTGCGCCACACTAGCCCTAAACCATGCGCGTAGACCTGTTCGATTTTGAGTTACCCCCCGCACGGATAGCGCTCCGCCCAGCGCGCCCGCGCGATGCAGCGCGAATGCTGGTTGTACCGGGTGACGGTGCGTTTACAGATTGCTGTGTCTCCGAACTCCCGTCGCTCCTGCGCAAAGGCGACGTTCTTGTATTCAACGACACCCGCGTAATTCCCGCTCAGCTTGAAGGTACGCGCGGAAACGCGCGGATCGGCGCAACCTTACACAAACGTATCGATCTGCGCCGCTGGCAGGCCTTCGTTCGCAACGCCAAACGTCTGCGTGAAGGCGATATTATCGCGTTTCCCGCCGACGTATCGGCCGAAGCAGAAGCGCGCCACGCAGATGGCAGCTGGACTCTCGCATTCGCAGGCGACGAGCCGGTCGAAGTCCTGCTCAAGCGCGCAGGCCGCATGCCGCTACCGCCCTACATCGCGGGCAAACGCGCCACTGATGAGCAGGACCGCCAGGACTACCAAACGATGTTCGCGCGCGAGGACGGCGCCGTCGCCGCGCCAACCGCCGCGCTGCACTTTACGCCCGCGCTCCTCGCTGCACTGGAACTTGCCGGGATAGGCAGCGAAACGCTCACGCTTCATGTCGGCGCGGGCACATTCCTGCCGATGAAGGTCGAGGATACTGCCGACCATCAGATGCACAGCGAATGGGGCCGTATTGACGCCGCCACAGCCCAGCGCATCAACGCTGCGCGTGCCGCAGGAGGGCGGATCATCGCCGTCGGCACCACCAGCCTTCGCTTGTTAGAGAGCGCGGCAGACGAGGGGGGAATTATCCACCCCTTCGAAGGCGACACCGCGATCTTCATCACCCCCGGCTATCGATTTAAGGCCACGGACGGTCTGATGACTAACTTCCATCTGCCCAAATCTACGCTGTTCATGCTCGTCAGCGCGTTAATGGGGCTGGAGCGGATGCAGGCGGCCTATGCCTACGCGATTGCCGAGCACTACAGGTTTTACAGCTATGGCGATTCTTCGCTGTTGCTGCCATAGCGCGCCAAGATGACCGCGCCTCGCTTCCAGTTCACGATCAGCGCCCGCGATGGCAAAGCGCGCACCGGCGCAATTCAGATGCAGCGCGGGGAAATCCGCACGCCCGCCTTCATGCCGGTCGGCACAGCGGCCACGGTCAAGGGCATGAAGCCCGAAGCGGTGCGCGGCACCGGTGCCGACATTATTCTGGGAAACACCTATCATCTGATGCTCCGCCCGGGTGCCGAGCGCATGGCGCGGCTCGGTGGGCTACACAAGTTCATGAACTGGCCGCGTCCGATCCTTACTGACAGCGGCGGCTATCAGGTGATGAGCCTCAGCGATCTGCGCAAGATTACCGAGGAAGGCGTAACCTTCGCCAGCCACCTCGATGGATCGCGCCACCTGCTCAGCCCGGAACGCTCGATGGAGATTCAGCGGCTGCTTGGGTCAGACATCGTCATGGCCTTTGACGAATGTCCCCGCGCCGATCAGCCGCGCGATGTCATTGCCAAATCAATGGAAATGTCGATGCGCTGGGCGCAGCGCAGCCGCGATGCCTTCGATGCCGGCGGCGAACACGCGGGGCGCACGGCGCTGTTCGGCATCCAGCAAGGCGCGCTCGACGAGGGCTTGCGCCAGACCAGCGCCGATGCCCTCACGGCAATCGGCTTTGACGGCTACGCCATCGGCGGCCTCGCCGTGGGCGAGGGGCAAGAAGCTATGTTCGCCACCCTCGATTTTGCCGCAGGGCAATTGCCTGACGCGGCCCCGCGCTATCTGATGGGCGTCGGCAAACCCGATGATCTGGTCGGCGCGGTAGAGCGCGGCGTTGATATGTTCGATTGCGTTCTGCCCACGCGGTCAGGCCGCAACGGGCAGGGGTTCACTTGGAATGGCCCGCTGAACATGCGCAATGCCAAGCATGCCGAGGATGAGGGGCCAATTGATGAGCGCTGCGCCTGCCCGGTATGCACAACCTACAGCCGCGCCTATCTTCACCACCTCATAAAGTCCGGAGAAATGCTGGGAGCGATGCTGCTGACCGAGCACAACCTGTCATTCTATCAAGCGCTGATGGCGGGGATGCGCGAAGCGATCAGAGCCGGGCAGTTTGGCGCGTTTGCCGCAGACTTTCGCCGAATGTATTTGGGCTAGAGTCTGATTCAGCCCGACTGAATCAGACTCTAAACGCCAATCATCAGAACTTGATGCCCACCCGCGCATACAAGAACCGTCCGTTAAAGCCGAACGGTGAGAAGCCCGAATAGGGCAGATAGTACTGGTTGACCGGGTAAGAACCGCCAATAGCCGCCGGACGAACACCGATCGGCGAGCGTGATGGATAGACGTCAAACAGGTTGTTCGCACCAATTGCCAGCTCGACGCCACCAGCCGGATTTGCGCGCAGTTCAAGGTCGGTAATCCACTTTGGCTCAAGAACGATATCGTCTGGCCCGTTGAGCGTCAGGC
>JAYVNC010000321.1:0-3034 GCA_043758655.1 Novosphingobium sp. | reverse complement strand
ATCGTGCCGGGTAATCGTATAGGAAAACGTTGGTGCCCGGCGGGCCAATTCCAATTCTCCGCGTAGCCTAAGCACCTTTGCTCCGACCGCGCTCCACGTCACCGTTACCGCAATAATAGCGGCAAGGGCTGCCGCCAAAAATAGCGCGTCGAGTGCGAGATTTAGAATTAGCGAACCAACCATCGACATTTCCCTTGCCTGTGCATCACCCTGTGGCGAAGCTGTGGCCCGCTTGTGGAAAACTCCCGATTCGCGATTTGCAAATGCTGGTTTCCGGCGGGTTAAGAACAATGTTCATGATGTGTTCTTTAATGTCAAGTAATTTGATGGCGCAGGGCCGTTTACCGCTCGATTAAGGTGAACCCCGACGCTTCGGCGAGATGATAAGAACGATCCTTCGACAAGTTCGGGATAGGCAGGTGGCTTAGGCAGCCTTGGCCAACACCGCTGTCGAATACCGCAAGCCATTGGCGCGCTTCATGCGGCTATCCGGCAAGGTCCCAATCCGTATCGCGGAAGGAACGGCAGCGGCCGCGACATGCGAAGTCTTGATCGCATAGCGATAGTTGATAGCAGCGCCGCCATTCGCGAGTTGAAGGCGGATCGTGCGGAATGCAGGGGCATAGAGCCGGACCGAATAAACGATGGCAAAAACACTTACGGTGGCGATTAACGTTGCGAAAAAGATCGGTAGCATCGGCATATTCAATTCCTATCCGGCCCCCGCCGTGAATTAAACCGCCCCCGTCTCATTTCTAAAACACCTTAACCTTGCAATAGTTCCCGCGCCTGAACCTCGCGTGACGCTAATGTGAAATGGCCACGCATTATGGCAAAGCAAATTGAGGGTGGATTTCTGCGCCGATCCAGTCTAGGCGCGCCGCCGTCACGAAGATTTCTCGGCATCCGCCAAGTTGATTCGGGGCAAATCCACATGGAGCGCGCTTCAACCGGTGCCGCAGCGGGATCTTACCGCACGGTTCCAGCGCTTCAGAGGTTCAACCGGAAAAGGAAATACCTATGGCGGCTCCAGTCGTTTCCATGCAGCAGTTAATCGAAGCCGGTGCCCACTTTGGCCACCAGAGCCATCGTTGGAACCCGAAGATGAAGCCCTACATCTTTGGTGCGCGCAACGGCGTTCACATTCTTGATCTTTCGCAGACCGTGCCGCTGATGGCGCGCGCGCTCGAATTCGTCTCGGCAACGGTTCAGGCGGGCGGCAAAGTGTTGTTCGTTGGCACCAAGCGTCAGGCGCAGGAGCCGGTTGCCCAGGCAGCGCGCCAGTGCGGCCAGCACTTCGTCAATCACCGCTGGCTGGGCGGAATGCTCACCAACTGGAAGACTATCTCGGGCTCGATCAAGCGTTTCAAGGCGCTTGAGGAGCAGCTTTCGGGTGACACCACCGGCCTCACCAAGAAAGAAGTGCTTCAGCTCACGCGCGAGCGTGACAAGTTCGAGATGTCGCTCGGCGGCATCCGCGACATGGGCGGCGTTCCTGACGTGATGTTCGTGATCGATGCCAACAAGGAAGAGCTGGCGATCAAGGAAGCCAATGTGCTGGGTATCCCGGTTGTTGCCATCCTCGATTCGAACGTCTCGCCCGATGGCATTGCCTTCCCGATCCCGGCAAACGATGACGCCAGCCGCGCGATCCGCCTTTATTGCGAAGCGATTGCCGCTGCTGCAACCAAGGGCAACCGCGAAGCCGTGGTCAATTCAGGCGCTGATATCGGCGCGATGGAAGTGCCGCTGGCGGAAGAAGCTGTTGTCGAAGTTCCTGCTGAACCGGAAGTGCCAGCAGCCGAAGCATTTGCTGAAGCCGCTGAAGCACCTCAGGCTGCTGAGCTTGCTGAACCCGCTGCCGAAGCCTGATCGCTTTGCCATCATAACGCGCGCCGGGTCATGGGGCCCGGCGACGCAATCCAAATTCTAAGAGGACTTGTGCAATGGCCTATACCGCCACTGACGTGAAAAACCTGCGCGAGCGCACCGGCGCCGGCATGATGGACTGCAAAAAGGCGCTCGACGAGGCCGGCGGCGATATGGAAGTCGCGGTTGATTCGCTGCGCGCCAAGGGCCTTGCCGCCGTCGCCAAGAAATCGAGCCGCACGGCTGCGGAAGGTCTGGTCGGCGTTGCCGTTTCGGGTACCAAAGGCGTTGCGGTTGAGGTTAACTCCGAAACCGATTTCGTAGCCAAGAACGAGCAGTTCCAAGACTTCGTGCGCAAGACCACCGAGGTTGCGCTCGGCGTATCTGGTGATGATGTCGAAGCGCTCAAGGCGACGGCCTATCCCGATGGCGATACCGTGCTCGACAAGCTGAATAACAACGTCGCCACCATCGGAGAGAACCAGAAGGTTCGCCGGATGAAGACCGTTTCGGTCAGCAGCGGCGTCGTGGTTCCATACGTTCACAACGCGGCGGCCCCCGGCCTCGGCAAGATCGGCGTACTCGTTGCGCTGGAAAGCGAAGCAAGTGCAGACGTGCTGGCACCGCTTGGCAAACAGATCGCCATGCACATCGCAGCGGCGTTCCCGATGGCGCTTTCAGCCGACGATCTCGACCCCACCGTGCTCGAACGCGAACGCAAGATCGCGCTTGAAAAGGCGGTTGAGGAAGCGGCCAAGAGCGGCAAGCAAATTCCCGAGGACATCCTCGCCAAGCGCGCCGATGGTGCCGCCGCGAAGTTTGCCAAGGACAATGCGCTGCTCAGCCAGGTCTTCGTGATGGATAACAAAACCCCGGTCGCGCAGGTCGTCGAAGCCGCCGGAAAGGCTGCGGGCACGAAGATCGTGCTCAAGGATTATGTCCGCTTCCAGTTGGGCGAAGGCATCGAACGTGAAGTCAGCGACTTTGCGGCTGAAGTTGCTGCGGCGGCTGGATTGAACTGAGCTTTTCCAGCCAGAATTGATTAATGGGAAGGTGTCCGGGCTGCTGTCTGGGCCCCTTTTCCCGTCTGGCCGTCAGCGTGCAGCGTAATCACCCAGATATCCGCCGTTGAGAACAGGCGGAACGGCAGCACACTGGTTCCAAG
>JAYVNC010000320.1:0-9443 GCA_043758655.1 Novosphingobium sp. | reverse complement strand
CGTCCGCGCCGTCAACCTGATGCTTGGCGGCGCGCCTTTGCCGCCATTCTGCCTGAAAGTACGCGCTGATGGATCTTTCTGCCCTGCTCTCTTCTTCGCCTTCGGAGCCGCTCAATCCCTTGCGAATGTTCCTCGATTCCGATGTTGTAGTGCAGGTTGTCATGGCCGGGCTGCTGCTCGCCAGCCTGTGGGTGTGGTCCACGATCATCGCCTTTTCGTGGCGCATGGCGCGGCTGGCGCGGCGCAGCGCTGCCTATGAAACCGAGCTGTGGCAGGCGGATAACTACGAAGAATTTCATGCCGAAAGCAGCAAGGGCGATCAGCCGATTGCCCGTGTTGCTGGTGCCGCGCTCGATGAATGGCGGCGCTCGGCCAAGCTGGTGCGGCCAGACCGCGAAGGCATTCGCCAGCGGCTTTCGCTGGTGATGGGTACTGTGGTTGAAGGCGAGGCGGACAAGCTTGCCGCGCGGCTCAATATTTTGGCGACCGTGGGCGCAGCAGCGCCATTCGTCGGGCTGTTTGGCACGGTATGGGGGATCATGCGGACGCTTTCGTCGTTTTCGCAAACGGCCTTTACCATGGCGACGGTCGCGCCGCAGCTTTCAGAAGCGCTGCTGGCCACCGCGATTGGCTTGTTCGCAGCGATTCCGGCGGTGATTGCTTATAACCGGCTGAGTCTGAAGGTGAATGGCTACGAATCCCGGCTGCAACGCTTTGCTGATCGCTTGCTGGCGACGCTGAGCCGCGAACTGGAGGCGCAGTAACATGGCGCTCAGCTCATCTGCGGCCAGTCGCCGCCGCTCATGCCGCAATGGCCGCGCGCCAATGGCCGAGATCAACGTTACGCCCTTGGTCGATGTTATGCTGGTGCTTCTGGCTATCTTCATGGTCACCGCGCCGCTGCTTGCTGTCGGGGTGCCGGTGCAATTGCCCGAAAGCAGCGCCAATGCCCTGCCGCAGACGCCCAAGGCGGTGACGGTAACCCTGAGCGCCGATGGCAAGACGTTCATCGATCAGGATGAACTGGCACCAGGTGAATTGCCCGACCGGCTGGCGGCGCTCATGCCGCGCGATGGTTCAGCCCCGCCCGATGTTACGCTTAGGGCGGATCGCGCGCTGGCTTATGGCGAGGTGATGGCGGTGATGGGCGAGATGAACCATCTGGGTATCCGCTCAATCGCGCTGGTCACCAGCAGTTCAGTTCCGGCACCTTAAGCAAGCGCGATGGCCCGCACCCGCATCCAAGCAGAGGATATTGCCGGTGTGGTGCTGGCGGGGCTGGCGCACGTTGGCTTGGTCGCTTGGCTGGTGTGGATGCCGCGTCCTGCGCTGTTGCCACCGCCCGAACGGGTGATGGTGACGCTGTCGGGTGAAGTCGGTGAACAGGCGAGCGCGCCGAGCCGTAAGGAAGCTGCGCCTGCTGTCGCGCCGGTGCTGAGCAAAGACCCGCTGCCTGAGCCTGCGCCGGTTGTGATTCCCAAGGTATTGCCCACGCCGGTGCCCAAAGTTATGCCGCCGCCCGCCGCCCGTGTGGTGCAGCCGCCAGTGCCTAAACCGGTGCCGCGTCCCGCACCCGCACCAGTGGTCAAACGCGAGATTCCAAAACCGCCGCCGCGTCCTGTTCCCCCGCCAAGGCCGCAATCGCGGGTGGGCGGGGATTTCCTCTCAGGTGAGAGTGTCAGCAACCCTCAGACAGGACCACGTTCGGGCGGGGCCAGCAAGCTCGGGGATGATTTCCTCAAGGGCGTTTCGGCAAGCCAAGCGCGCGGCAAATCCTCCACTCCCGCCGGGGCAGCAATCTCCGCGCAGGTGCGCTCGTCGCTGGTTTCCGAAGTCAGCCGTCAGATTAAGCCGAAGTGGCAAGCGCCGTCGGGGGTTGATGTTGATCTGCTGGCGACGACGATTGAATGGGATCTCAATCCCGATGGCACACTTGTGGGGCCGCCGCGATTTGTCAGCCAATTGGGGGTGAACGGGGCCAATTCCGCGCAAGCTACACGCCACCGCGAACAGGCGATTCGCGCTATACGTCTAGCCTCGCCGTTTATTCTGCCACCCAAATTCTATGCGGGCTGGCAGCACCTGCGATTTACCTTTGACAGAAAGCTGAGCCAATGATGCGGCGTTTGATCCCGATGCTCCTTTTCGCTGTGGCTCCGGCGGCGCTGCTTGCCCAACCTGTTCCCGCGCCTGCGCCCGCGCCAATGCCTTCCGCTAGCGCCCCCGTTGCGCCTACAGGTGAGGTTCTCACAGGCACCGTCACCGATGACAGCGCGTGGCAGGATCTGGGCATCGCAAGTCCCGCCTTCCCGACCAACGCTGATGTCGCCACCAATGCCAGCGCGGGGTCGACCGCCGCTGTTGGCCGCGCTATGGCGCAGGTGATTACTTCGGACTTGCAAAACAACGGCCTGTTCAAACCCACCGGCCCCTCCAGCCTGCCGGTGCCAAGCATGGAACAGGTCAGCGCACCCGATTTTCCGACCTGGCAGGCCAAAAACGCTGACATGCTGGTTCACGGCTTCGTGCGTGCCGGTGGCGATGGCCAGTTGACCATCGGCTGCTATCTGTATGACGTGGCGCTCAGCCAGCAGCTGGTAAAGGGCGCGTGGTCGGTCGGCCCGGCAGACTGGCGGCGCGCGGCGCATAAGTGTGCCGATATGGTCTATTCGCGGCTATCGGGTGAGAGCCCGTTCTTTGACAGCCGCATTGCCTACATCGCCGAAACCGGACCCAAAAATCACCGGATGAAGCGGCTGGCGATTATGGATTCGGACGGTGCCAACCACAAGTTCATCACCACCGGACAGGCGATTGCGCTCACCCCGCGCTATTCGCCCGATTACAAGCAGATCGTCTATCTCTCGTACCTCAATGGCACCCCGCGGATTTATATCTACGATACCGAGCGCGGCACGCAGCGTCTGGTGACCCAGAGCAAGAACACCACTTTTTCTCCGCGCTGGTCGCCCGATGGCCGGTGGATTCTCTATTCGATGGCAGTTGGCGGCAACACAGATATCTACCGCGTGCCTTCCAGTGGCGGTGAAAGCCAGCGGCTAACCGATACGCCGGGGATCGATCTGGGCGGGTCTTATTCGCGGGACGGGACCAAGATCGTGTTTGAGAGCGACCGTTCGGGTACCCAGCAGGTCTATGTGATGAACGCTGACGGCACCGGACAAAAGCGCATCAGCTTTTTCGGCGGACGTGCGGCGACGCCTGAATGGAGCCCGCGCGGTGATCAGATCGCCTTCACCCATATTGCCGGGGATTTTCACGTCGCGGTGATGAGCCCATCGGGCGGCGCAATGCGCCAGCTGACCAGCGGTTGGCAGGATGAAGCGCCAACCTGGTCGCCCAATGGCCGCATCATCCAGTTTTTCCGAACCGAGAAAAATACCGGCCATACCGGGCTGTGGCAGGTTGATCTGACCGGCAAAAATGAGCGCCGTTTGCCCACCCCGGTTGATGCGTCAGACCCATCTTGGGGTCCGGTTTTGCCATAAGCGATTTTTCATACTAGCATTCGCCCAGCAAGGAGATTCCCATGCAGACTTCGACGCGGACCATAACCTTTGTTCTGATCGGAAGTGCGGCACTTTCAGCCTGCGCGCCCAAGGCCCCCAAACAGCTTCCGCCTGATCCCTCGCCTTCGGTAGCAACCGGGGCGCAGACCAATACCGCGAGCGTGCGCGGGCCTATTGCTGGCAGCCAAGCCGATTTTGCTGCGACTCTGATGGGCCGGGACACAATCTATTTCGATACGGACATGTTCAATGTCGATAGTGACGATGCTGCGGCGCTGCAGGTACAAGCGCAGTGGATGATCAAATATCCATCAAAGCGCGCCACCATCGAGGGTCACTGCGATGAGCGCGGTACCCGCGATTACAACATTGCTTTGGGCGAAAAGCGGGCCAATGCGGCGAAGAATTACCTTGTCAGCCTCGGCGTAGATGCCGCTCGGTTGACGACGATTTCTTATGGCAAGGAACGCCCGGCGGCGATGGGTTCTGATGAAGCGGCCTGGGCGAAGAACCGGCGTGCCGTGACGGTTACCGTCGAATAATATCGATCATCGCAAGCCGGGGAGCGTTGGCATCGCGGCTGGCGCGGTAAGTTCGGCCTTGGCGGGCAGGCTGAACGGTGATGTGCCAGCGCCATTGCTGGTCGCGGCATGCTGACCAAACAGGGCAAAGCTCGCCATCAGCATAACTGACAGGGCGGACGAAAGGGCGAGTTTCTTGCTCATAGGACGTTTTCCGAAAATTACTAAGCTGACATACTATAACTGAGGTTAACAGATATTGCAATGCACAATATAGCCTGCAAATATGAACGACGGATTGATTGTTTAGGCGTTGTGCTACCTAGACCGGACGTTCTGAAAATCTGCTTCTTCAAGCTGAAACAGTTGCTTTCACTTTCATGAAACAGACTCTAATGGCAGCGCATGACCAGAGCCCGCCGACCTGATTCCTGGGGATTCCCGCGCTGGGGTGGCTACGCCGGCTCGCGTGAGGCAACCACGGTGCGGCTGTGTGACCGGGTGAATTGCAACGAACGCGGCGATTGCCCCGCGCCCAAGACGCCTAACGGCTCCGATCGCTGGTATTTCTGCGTGACCCATGCCGGTGAATATAACCGGGGCTGGGACTATTTCGCTGGGCTATCCGCCGAAGAAGCCGCCGAGCGTGAGGCGACCGAAACCCGTGATGCCTCAGGCTTTAAGGAAGCCGCGCACTATGGCTGGGGCGGATCGGGCGACGGCAGCCGCAGCCGCGACGAAATGCGCGCGCTCGAACTGCTCGAGCTCGACAGCGACGCCGAATTTGAAGCGGTGAAAAAAGCCTTCCGTACCAAGGCCAAGCAAGTCCACCCCGACGTCCGCCCCGGCGATGATGACGCAGCCAAAGCCTTCCACGCATTGCAACTGGCCTACGAAGTGCTGCGGCAGGGCGAAGAACGGCGCGAGTGGAAGGGGTAGGGTAACCCAATTGCCCAAAACGAAAAAGGCGCCCCTGAGGAACGCCTTCTACGAGTCAGCCTACCACCCACACCGCTACTTCGGTGAAAGCACCATCAGCATCTGCCGGCCTTCCATGCGCGGATAGGCTTCGATCTTGGCAACTTCGGCGGTGTCTTCCTGCACGCGGCGGAGCAGGTTCATGCCGAGCTGCTGGTGCGAGAGTTCGCGGCCGCGAAAGCGCAGCGTGATCTTCACTTTGTCACCGTCATCGATGAACCGCTTCACGTTGCGCATTTTCACATCGTAATCGTGGTCATCGATGTTCGGACGCATCTTGATCTCTTTGATCTCCTGCGTCTTTTGGGTTTTGCGCGCGATGTTGGCTTTCTTCTGCGCCTCGTAGCGGAACTTGCCGACATCGAGGAACTTGCAGACTGGGGGATCGGCGTTGGGCGAAACTTCGACCAGGTCCAGCCCGACTTCGGCCGCCTGTTCGATCGCTTCTTTGGTGTACATGACGCCGAGGTTTTCACCTTCGCCGTCGATGACGCGGACCTTGTCCGAAGTAATGAGTTGGTTGTAGCGCGGCCCGCTCTTCACGGGGGGTTGCAGCATTCGCCTTGGTGGGGGAGCTATTTCACGATCTCCTGTAAGTGCTCGTTGGCCGCGTCCTTAGAGCGATTCTGGCGCGGGGGGAAGCGGGGAATATTGGTTGGTAGTTTGCAGGTAAACCCACGGCAAAACCCATCACGCAACTTCAACTTCCACCGTCTGTTCGCCAGCGGCCTCAAGCAACTTGGTTTCGACACCGTGAATGCGGCTGTCCTGCTGCAACTTCTCGCCGAGCAGATCGGTGACATAGAATGTATCCGCCGCGCGCTCGCCATAGGTGGCGATATGGGCGGAATGAACCACTAGCCGCGCCTCAAACAGCGCCCGGGCGAGGCGGTTGAGCAAGGCTGGCCGGTCACGCGCGGCAACTTCGATCACGGTGAAGCGGTTCGACGCGAGGTTGTCGAAGGTCACGCTGGGGCGCACGGTAAAGGCATCGGCGCGCGGGCGGGACAGCGGGCGGGCGGCGAGCTGCGGGATCAGCCGCACCCGGTTGGCGAGTGCATCGGCGATCATCGTGCGAATGCGAGCGAGCTGGCTTTGCTCCATAAACGGGCGGCCAAGCGGGTCTTGCACGAGGAAATTGTCAACCGCCGTGCCGTTGCGCGCGGTGTGGATGCGGGCATCGATGATGTTGCCGCCTGCAAGGTGAATGCCGCCCGCGATCCGGTAGAACAGCCCCGGATGATCCGCTGCGATCACCGTCACCAGCGTTGCCCCGCGCGCCGGATAAAAGTGGCAGGCGACGTGCAGCGGGGCATCACCGGCCTCGTCCAGCTGCGAAAGGTTGAGCGCGATAATGTCTTCAGGCTCGGCGATCCAGTAGGCATCGCTCAGCAGCTTGCCCGAAGTATCCGCCAGCGCCGCCCTGCTTCCCAGCGCCTCGCGGACACGATCTTTCTTGGTCGCGACCCGTTCGGCGCGCCCGTGCTGGGCATGGCCGAGCCGCAGCCGTTCTTCGGTAAGCTCGAACAGATCACCGATCAGCTGCCGCTTCCAGCTGTTCCAGGTGCCGGGGCCAACCGCGCGAATATCGACGATGGTCAGCAAGGTCAGCTGGCGCAGATTTTCGCGGCTTTGCACCACCGCGATGAAATCGCCGATGGTCTTCCAGTCGGCCAGATCACGCTTGAACGCGGTGGCGCTCATCAGCAGGTGGGTGCGCACCAGCCATGCGACCAGCTCGGTTTCCTCAGCATCAAGCCCAAAGCGTGGGCACAGCTTGAGCGCCACTTCTGCGCCAAGTACCGAATGATCGCCATTCCGCCCTTTGGCGATGTCATGCAGCAGCACCGCGACGAAGGTTGCGCGGCGTGATTTGACTTCATGAATCAGCCGGGTGGCGAGCGGGTGATCCTCCTTGCGCTCACCTTTTTCGATTTCGGCAAGCAAGCCAATCGCGCGTATGGTGTGCTCGTCGACTGTGTAGTGGTGATACATGTCGAACTGCATCTGCGCGTTGACCCGGCCGAAATCGGGAACGAAGCGCCCAAAAACATCGGCCTCGTTCATCCACCGCAGCACGGTTTCGGGGGTCTTGCGGCTCGAAAGCACATCCAGGAACAGCGCATTGGCGCGGACATCGTTGCGCACCGCTGCGTTAATCAGCCGGGCATCGCGCGCGGCGAGTCGCATCGCGTTGGGATGGATTTCGAGTGCGTGTTCATCGGCCAGCGCGAACACTTCAATCAAACGCACCGGGTCTTCGGCGAACCATGTGTCCGATGGCACATCGAGCTTGCCATTGGCGACGACGAAGCCAGCGATCACCTTTTTGCGGCTGCGAAAGCCCGCGAGCAATCCGCGCTGTTTCTTCTTGGCGAACTGTTCATCAAGCCCGGCAAGAAACAGCCCGGTGAGCGCGCCGACGCGTTTCGCCTGAAGGAAATAGTACTGCATAAAGCGTTCAACCGCGCTTTTGCCCGGGCGGTCAGAAAACTGCATGCGTGTGGCAACTTCACGCTGAAGATCGAAGGTAAGCCGATCTTCGGCGCGGTTTGTAATGGTGTGCAGGTGGCAGCGCACCGCCCAGAAAAAGTTCTCGGCACGGTGGAAGTTCCGGTACTCTTCGGGGGTGAGCAGCCCAACATCAACCAGTTCAGACGCATCGCGAACATGGTGGATATATTTGCCGATCCAGTAGAGCGTGTGGAGGTCGCGCAGGCCGCCCTTGCCCTCTTTGACGTTAGGCTCGACGACATAGCGCGAATCGCCGACGCGTTTGTGCCGCTCGTTGCGCTCACCCAGCTTTTCGATAACGAAATCGCGCTCGGTGCCTGAGACGACTTCCTTCCAAAACCGGCGCGATGCCTCGTCAAACAGATCTTGATCGCCCCAGACATAGCGCCCTTCGAGCATCGCGGTGCGGATTGTCAGATCGCTGCGGCACATGCGCACCATCTCATCAAGGCTACGGCTCGAATGGCCGACCTTGAGCCCCAGATCCCATAGGAAATAGAGCATCGCTTCGATCACCTGTTCGCACCATGAAGTGGGCTTGGTGGGGGTGAGGAAGGCGATGTCAACGTCCGAATGCGGTGCCATCTCCCCGCGCCCATAGCCGCCCACCGCCATGATCGCCAGCCGTTCACCGGTTGATCGGTTCGAGGCGCGATAGACGTGATCGACCACGTGATCGTGGATCAGGCGGACCAGCTGATCGACCAGAAACGCCTGGGCAGCGGCGCATTCGGTGCCGCCCGATGGCTTGACCGTCAGCCGCTGGGCTATTTCTTCTCGGCCATCTGCCAGCGCCTGCCTAAGCAGATCGACCACCTTTGCGCGCGAGTGCTCAGCGCCGTTTTCTGCCACCAGCTCAGCGATAGCTGCGGCAATCACGCGGCGTTCGACGATTTCGCGCTGGTGGGGAATACGGGGGGAATTCATAGGGTGGCCTTAGGGGATCGCGCGGCCTGCGCAAAGGCTGCGATCAATTTCCAGCCTGTGCATATTTCGCCTTGAGCGCGCGCTTATCGACTTTTTCTGTGCCGAGACGCGGAAGCCTTTCATGCTCTTCGAAGAAGCGCGCAGGGATCTTGAACGCGGCGATGTGCTGCGAAAGGTGCGCGCGCAGTCCATCTTCGTGCAGTTCTGCGCCAGCGCGGGCAATAAACACCGCCACCGGCACTTCGCCGAACCGATCATCGGGCAGGCCGAAAACGCTGGCTTCGAGAACATCGGGGTGAGCATAAATCGCGGCCTCAACCTCGCTCGCGGCGATGTTTTCGCCGCCGCGAATGATGATGTCCTTTTTTCGGTCTACGATGAACAGATAGCCATCAGCATCAAGATAACCGAGGTCACCGGTGCGGAAAAAACCATCGCTCGTCACCGCCTCGGCTGTCGCCTCAGGGTTGCGCCAATAGCCAAGGAAATTGGCGATCGAGCGGATTGCGACTTCGCCGGTTGTTCCCGCTGGTAATGGCGCGCCTGCATCGTCGAGGATTTCGACCTCAACCAGTGGGCGGCTGGCGGTTCCGGTCGAGCCGGGCTTTTCGAGGTAATTCTCGTTGATATTGCCGCAGCCGACCGCCTGGGTTTCAGTCAGACCATAGCCGAGCCAAGGATAGCTGCCCGGAAGCGCCTCACGAACGGCACGGACATGCTCGATGGGCCTCGGTGCGCCGCCTGCGGCAAAGTGCAAGCAACTCGAAAGGTCAAACCTCTCCTTTTCCGGGTGCATCGCCATTTCATAGCTCATCAGTGGCACGCCGATGAAATACGAGATCTTTTCGGCCTCGATCAGCCGCATTGCCTCAGCTGCTTGCCATTTGGTCATGATGACCAGCCTGCGGCCAATCGCAAAACTGGTGAGCAACACGGCAACCTCGCCGGTGACGTGGAACAGCGGAACCGCCAC
>JAYVNC010000319.1:0-26387 GCA_043758655.1 Novosphingobium sp. | reverse complement strand
ATTTCCACGGCACCGCCGAGCTGATGGGCCAATCACTGCGCCGCCTGATGGCCGGGCGCATTCTCGGCATGGTGATCGAAGGTACGGTTACCGGCGTTGCGCTCGCGATCTATGGCGTGCCGATGGCGGCGCTGCTTGGCCTTATCACCGGACTGTTTGCTTTCCTCCCCAACATCGGCGCGCCGATTTCGGGTATAATTATGGTGCTGGTTGGGTTTTCGGGCGGCACTTCGATGGGGATTTTCTGCATCGCGGTGTACCTGATCCTGCATACGATCGACGGCAATGTCATCGCGCCCTACATCGCCCGCAAAACCGTGGACCTTGCGCCGGCACTGGTACTCGGTGCGCAGTTAATTATGGGAACGCTGTTCGGGCTTCTCGGGCTGATTTTGGCCGATCCCTTGGTGGCGATGATCAAGATTTTGCTTGAGCGCCATACGGTACGGCATGAGGCGAAATGGCATGAGGCCCACCCCGATGGCGAGGGCGCTGATTGATCACCGGCAGCGTCCTTGATTTCCGCGCTGAGCTGCCCAGCGGCGGCGCGTTGATCGGGCTCGATCTTGGCACCCAGACGATTGGAACGGCGTTTTGCGATGCTGGATGGCGCTTTGCCAGCCCGGGAAAGACCCTGACGCGCGGCAAATTCACCGCAGACAAGGCGCAGATAGCTGCGCTGGCGGCTGAGCGCGGAGTGGCAGGCGTCGTCATCGGCCTGCCGATCAACATGGACGGCTCCGAAGGCCCGCGCTGCCAATCAAGCCGCGCCTATGCGCGCAATCTTGAACCGCTCGGCCTGCCGATCCTGCTGTGGGACGAACGCTGGTCCACCGCGAGCGCAGAACGCGGCCTCATCGCCCAAGACATCAGCCGCGCCCGCCGTGCCGAACGTATTGATGCGGCAGCGGCCGCGGTAATTTTGCAGGCGGCTATCGATGCACTCGCGGGCGGGACACTGTAAACCGGTCACCCCACAAGCGCAGCCCGCCGCGCTTTTGCTTCCATTGTTACCAGCCTGCTGCCCGATAGCTCAGCCCGCGCCCACAGGCCGTCGCGCGCAGCATCATCGCCGCATTTTGCCGCAAGTGCATCAAACGCGGTAATCCGCATGCGGTCGCTGGGGTGCGTGGTGGCAAAGCGTTCGGCCAGATCGAGCGATTCCGCCCCGCCGAGTGCCACCGCGATGCGCAAAAAGGCGTCGGTCGATCCGGGGTTGATAATCCCGCTGACGGTGCCGGCAGCGACATCAAAGCTGTATTGATCGTGCCAGCCCATCGCCGGGTTGGCGTGCATGATGTTGAGCGAGACTGACAGGCTATCTGCGGGCAGCTGGCGGTGAACATCACGGTGTGCGCGGTAAAGCATCAATTTGCCTTGATCGAGCCGCTGGCGGCCCATCGGTGTGAGTGCGACCGGCTCCCCGGTCCAGCCATGAACATCGTCATATTCGTACTCGTAATAATCGCTCCAATAGCCGGGGCCGAAGTAGCCGAGCGTCAGGAAGTTGAAGTTGTGATCGTGCGCCAGATCATAGAGGAACGGCGAATTTCCGCTGGCCTTGAGCAGCGGATCGTCAGCGCCCGGCCACACATTGGCGCGCAGGAAGCAATTGCCCCGGTGTGGCGACAGCACGATCGATTGCGGGCCATAGGATTGACCCAGCGGTTCTTCGCGGTGGCGCAGCGAAAGATTGCTGATCAGCAGATCGCCAAGGAACGCGGAATTATTGCCCAGCCGCCGCAGCCATAGAGCGCCATGCGCCAGGCTTTCCTCATCCTGCGGATCAAAGCCGTGATTTCCCAGATGCTCGGCGCATTCGTCAACGCTGCACATGGCGGCATCATTGAGTTCTATCACGCGCGGCACAGTTCAACCTCCGCCAGTTGCGGGTAGCTCTCAAGCAATTGTGCGCGCAATGCCCCGGCGGGCACCGCCAGCCTATCCGATCCGGCCCGGGCAATCGCCGTCAGCGTCCAGAAACCCGTCCGCGTATCGAGCGCGAGACATTCGCGTAGCGCCTGCCAACGAAGCGAATCGCCGTGGTCCTCGTCACGGGCGATTTCTGCGAGCAGCGGCGCGGCATCCTTGCGGCCCATCCGGCCGATCAACGCGACGGCAACTTCATGGCGGCTTTCGAGCGGCGTGGCGCAGGCTTGGCGCAACATCCGCCCATCATTGAGGGCATATTCACGGCGCGGTTGAACGGTATCGTGGCGGCGCTGGAGGCGAAGCATCAGCATTGCCCCGTCAACCCGGTCCAGCAGCAAGGCTTCGCGGCCTGCCTCGCGCCCCAGCGCCAGCCCGGCGGCCAGTTCGAGCGGGTGGGCTGTAATTGCCTCGCCGCACCGTTCGACCAACCGGCCGCTGCCCGATCCCTGAAGCACAACTTCCCAAACCTCAGCCGGGGCAAAACTGGCGGTGCGGGCTGCGGGTACCGCGCCCAGCTTCACGCCATCAAGGGCAACCAGATTGAGCATGCAGTTGCCGCCGCTCGCCAGCATAAGATTGGTCATCGCCGCGCCGGCGTGATGGCGCATCGGCACCACACCGAACGGCTGTTCACCCAGACAGCGCGCCCATGCTGCCATCAAGGGCGCGATGAAAGCCTGCGCATCAACCGCCTGATCACCGCCGAACAGTGCGGCGAGACTGGGCAAATCGGGCAACGCAGCGCCTGCAACAAATGTATCGAAATCGGCGAAGATCGCCGCGACGTGAGGCGTCACTTTCCAAGCGGCGAGCGCCGTGAGCAGGCCATCCTGCGCAGCAATCTGCAAGCCGGGATCGGCTTGAAGTGCGGCGATTTGATTTCCTGACTGCACTGCGCCCGCCCCGGTTCTCGTTCCAAATCGCCCTAAACAATATGGGTTTTCACGGATAAAGAAGCTCATAGAGGAAGGCCATCAGAATGACAATTTCGTCACTCGACGCTTCAACGTGCGTTGTCGGCAACATACTGCCGAAAATTCCGGTCAAAGTATCGAGACCGGGCAGGCTCGCAATATCGATCAGTGGTAAGATCATCATACACCCCCAGAAGGTGCGAGACGGATTTGTCTCGCACCCCCAGAAGTGCCGGGGCGCTGGCTTCAATTGAAATTAAAAGATTGTAATCGCGGCAGTTTGCCGGTTTTACGGGGCGTGGAGGATTATCGTAAGTCCATGGAAACTGGTGAGATTATCCGCCTGTTCAGGACTTAGCCGAACCGCATCAGCGCGCGCCCGATCGAGCACTGCGGCGGGCACAGCGGGCGAATGAATAATCCGGTCAGCCGTGCCAAGTAGACGGGCTTCGCGCAAGGTCAGATCATCGGGATCGATGCTGCGAAGGTGAACCTCAATCACCTTGGATTGCACGGTCTCAGCGTCCGAAAGCCATGTCTCCACCCTCTCCGCACTTTGAGGATCGAGCAGATCGAGCGCGCCGCCCGCTGTCAGCGCAGCATCAAGCGCCTGACGCCGTTCCACCGCATCGGGAAAACGGACACGCATCGCGCCGCGCGCATTACCCAGAGCCTGCGCCAGTGCGCCGAGCGTTGTCGGCAGCAGCAATTCGATTCGCAAGCGCAACATCTTGGCGAGCCCTGCAGAAACCCCGCCGGTGCCAAAGGCGATCTGCACCGGCCCGCGCGCGAGCAGGCTGGGCACGGTGAAATCACACAGCGCTGGCCGGTCCATGACATTGACTAGCAGGCCGCGCGCGCGCAGTCGCTGCGCCGCAGCTTCGGGCTCGGCCAATGCGATAAACGCCAGCCGCGCTCCTGTAGCCTCTTCGCCCGAAACGATACCTCCGGCGCGCTCAACCAGCCGCCGCCGCACTTCGCCGCCCTCGCCCTCGCCCAGCACGATCACCGGCTTGCCGGTAATTTGGTGGAACAGGGGCAGACTACCGTTCATGCTGAGCTTGTCGAAGCATCATTCGAGCCAGACCGGCACGCGCTCAGCGGCGAGGATGGTTGCCGGTTCAATCCGCTCGGCAACGATTGCCCATTTTGCACCGTCGACCATAACCTCTGGCACCAGCGCGCGGCTGTTATAGGTGTTAGCCATCGTCGCGCCGTAAGCACCGGCGGTGCGGAAAATTGCCAGATCGCCCGCCGCCACCACATCAATTTCGCGGTCCATCGCAAAGGTGTCCGACGATTCGCATATCGGACCGACAATATTGGCGGCCATCATTGCTCCGGTGGGGGCGACCGCGACGAAATCGTGCCAAGCATCGTACATTGCCGGGCGCACCAGATCGTTCATCGCGGCATCGACGACAACAAACGGATTGTTCGAACCCGGCTTCACCCGGATCACCCGTGTTAGCAACACGCCTGCATTGCCGGTGATCACCCGGCCGGGCTCAAACATCAGCGTAACGTCCCAGCCTTGCGTCACCTCAGCAACCATCGCGCCGTATTCGGCTGGACCGGGCAGGCTCTCCCCCATGCGGTAAGGCACGCCGAGTCCGCCGCCGAGGTCCATGTGGGTGACTTCGTGACCGGCGGCGCGCAGAGCATGCATCAGCACCCCCATCTTGGTAAAAGCGGCGCGCGACGGTTCAAGCGAAGTGATCTGGCTGCCAATGTGCAGCGCCAGCCCGCGCAGTGCCAACCCTTCAAGCCCAGCGAGCCGCATATAAATCGCCGCCGCCGCATCATAGGCGACGCCGAACTTGTTATCCGCTTTACCGGTAGAAATCTTTGCATGCGTGCCAGCATCGACATCAGGATTGACCCGCAGCGTTGCTACCGCGCGTAGGCCCATTCCAGAAGCAATCTCGGCGAGCTCAATACCTTCTTCTTCGCTCTCAAGGTTGAACTGGCCAATCCCGGCGTTGAGCGCAGCGGCCATTTCAGCACGCGTTTTACCGACGCCCGAAAACACGATGTCTTCGGGCTGCATACCGGCGGCAAGCGCACGGTCCATCTCGCCCTGCGAGACGACATCGGCACCATAGCCTTCGCGCGCGAGCAGGCGCAGCACCGCCAAATTGGGGTTAGACTTCACCGCAAAGGCAATATGCACGCGCGGCAGGCCTGAAAGCGCCTCGGCAAACACCCGCGCGTGCCGTTCAAGCGTCGCGCGCGAATAGACGTAAACCGGCGTACCAACCGCATCGGCAATCGCGGCCAAGGCTACGTCCTCGGCGTGAATACCGCCGTTCTTCAATGCAAAATGATCCACGATCTGTTTGTCCGAAATTTACTTTGGCGGCAGATCGAACGGATCATCCTTGCGGTCTTCCGATTTGCTGCGCAGTTCGACCGAGCGTTCGGGTGCGGCTTGCGGTTGCACGGTGAGCAGTTCGGCGGCGGTCGGTTGGGTTTCGCGGCCCAGAGGCGCGACCGGCAGCGTATGGCCTGCCGCCGGTTTGAGCGGGGCTGCATACCCGCAACCAGAAAGCGCGGCGATTAAGGCCAGCAGGGCAAGATTGCGAGACATGTTCTACTCCATCCCAAGCGCAGCGCGCGCTTCGGCAACACGCTTGCTTACTTCAATCGGCGCGGTTCCGCCATGGCTGGTTCGCGCCGCGACCGAGGCGTCGACCGAGAGTGCGGCAAACACGCCCTCACCTAAGCGCGGATCAATCGCCTGAAGGTCTGCTAGTGGCAGGGCATCGAGCGCCACTCCGCGGCTTTCCGCCAGTTTTACCGCGGCGCCGGTGATGTGGTGCGCCTCACGAAAAGGAATGCCTGCCTGCCGCACCAGCCAATCAGCGAGATCGGTCGCGGTAGCATAGCCAAGTTCTGCGGCGGCGCGCATCCGCGGGGTTCGGAATGTCGTTTCCGCTACCATCCCGGTCATCGCCGCAAGACTTAGTGTCAGCAGCCCGGCGGCTTCGAACACCGGCGGCTTGTCATCCTGCATGTCTTTTGAATAGGCCAGAGGAAGCCCCTTCATCGTCATCATCAGACTGACGAGGCAGCCGGTGATGCGCCCGGCATGCCCGCGCACCAGTTCGGCAGCATCGGGGTTTTTCTTCTGCGGCATGATCGAGCTGCCGGTTGAAAGACTGTCGGGCAGGCTAACAAAACCGAACGGCTGGCTCGCCCAGATAATGAACTCTTCGGCCAGCCGCGAGAGGTGCAGCGCGGTCTGGCTTGCGGCCATCAGGTAATCGAGCGCGAAATCGCGGTCGGACACCGAATCGAGGCTGTTCGCGGTGGGCCCGTCAAATCCGAGCGCCGATGCAGTCATATGGCGGTCAATCGGAAAACCGGTGCCTGCCAGAGCAGCTGCACCCAGCGGACACTTGTTCATCCGCACCCGCGCATCGGCAAACCGCGAAATATCGCGGGCTGTCATTTCGTAATAGGCCATGAGGTGATGGCCGAGCGTGACCGGCTGCGCGGTTTGCAAGTGGGTGAAGCCGGGCATGATCGACGCGACATGTTCGCCGGCCCGCGTGACCAGCGCCATTTGCAACGATCGAAGCTCATAAATCGCCGCATCGGTCGCATCGCGCACCCACAGCCGGAAATCGGTCGCCACCTGATCGTTGCGGCTGCGCGCGGTATGGAGCCGCCCTGCTGCCGGGCCGATCAGCTCTGCCAAGCGGCTTTCGCTGGTCATGTGGATGTCTTCAAGATCCCAGTTTTCCGGCACACCATTGGCCACGTATTCGGCGGCGACCTGATCGAGCCCGGCGGATATTGCCGCCGCATCATCAGGAGAAACGATGCCTTGTTTGCCGAGCATGGCAACATGTGCCTTTGACGCGGCAATGTCTTGCCGCCACAAAGCCTTGTCGAACGGGATTGAGGCATTTATCTCACGCATGATTGCTGACGGCCCGCCTTCGAACCGTCCGCCCCACATTTGATTGGAGCCTGTTTTGCTGTTTTCCCGATCGCTCAAAGCCGCCGTCCTTGGTCTTTGCCTGCTGGCAGGGGGCTGCGATAGGCAAAGTGGCAAGACCGCGCAACCGGAAGCGTGTCCTACCGCTCCACCTAAAGCGGGCGAGATTGATTGTTCGCACAAGGGCAGCGCGATGCCCGAATTCAAGCTGTTGGATGCAGCGGGCAAGACGATCACGCTGGCCAGCCTGAAGGGCAAGCCGCTGCTGATTAACCTGTGGGCGACATGGTGCGCGCCGTGCATCGCCGAATTGCCGCAGCTTGATGCAATCGCCGCTGCGGGCAAATTGCGGGTGCTCACCGTCAGTCAGGACACAAGCAAAACTGAGAAAGTCGCGCCATTCCTCAAGGATCATGGCATCAAGGTGCTCGAACCGTGGCTCGATCCGCATAACGAACTGATCGGTCAGTACAACGCTGGCGATCTGCCAACTTCGGTGCTTTATGATGCTGAGGGCAAAGAAGTCTGGCGCATTTCCGGGCCGCGCGATTGGTCTAGCAAGGAAACGGCGGGGTTGCTTGGGATTGCGGGTTAGTCGAAGTCCTCGGTATCAATCGTCTTGCGCATGAATTCGGCATAGCGATGACCGGCAACGGTTTGCTGATTGAACAGCGCGCCCGCTGCGGCCAACACATCAGCAGGCACATCGAGGGCCGAAGCGGCAACATTGTCAGCAAGATGGTCGAACTTGGTCGTCCCGGGAATCGCGTGAACGTGATCGCCCTGTGCCAGAACCCAGGCTAGTGCGAGCTGCGCTGAGGTTATCCCGGCAGCTTGCGCCAGTGCCGATAATTGATCGACCAGCGCAAGGTTTTTGGGCCAGTTCTCGGCATTAAAGCGCGGCATTTTGTATCGGATATCGTTTTCTTGCAGCGTTGCCGTATCCCTGAAAACCCCGCCAAACGCACCGCGCGCCACAGGCGAAAACGCCACCAGTGCAATGCCAAGTTCGCGCGTCGTTTCCAGCACGCCGAGCTCAACAACCCGCGTCCACAGCGAAAATTCGGTCTGCACCGCAGCCACTGGATGAACCTCGTGCGCTTCACGAATATGCGCCGATGACCATTCCGAGACGCCGTAAGACCTGATCTTGCCCGCCTCAATCGCGCGCACCATTGCGCCAACCGAATCGGCAATTGGCACCGCGTAATCGAACCGGTGCATATAGAAGAGATCAAGATGATCGGTCTTCAACCGCGCCAGACTCTCGTCGAGAGATTTGAGGATCGAATCGGGGTGGCAATCGGTGCCGCGCTTCGGACCGTCAATCAGAATGCCGGTTTTGGAGGCGAGAAACATTTCACTGCGCCGGTGGGCCAGCGCCACGCCGATCAGCTCCTCATTCTCGCCCGCGCCATAGATATTGGCGGTGTCGATATGATCGTAGCCCAGATCAAGCGCAGAATTGAGGAAGTGCACGCCGTCTTTTGGGGACAGCGCGGTGCCATAACCGTGGCTTAACCCCATGCAGCCGAGGCCGATGGAGTTGAGCGAGCGCCCGGCGATTTCTCGCATCATGACCAGCCGTCCTGCGCTTCAAGGCTCGCCGCCAGTTCGCCGATTACCCGGTAGCAATCGAGCACCTGCTCTACGCTCGAATTCGGCGTGCGCCCCTCACGGATAGCGGCGATGAATTCGCGGTCCTGCAATTCGATGCCGTTCATACTGACTGCAACTTTGCTGACATCAATTGGCTCTTCCTTGCCGGTGAACAGATCATCATAGCGCGCGATATAGGTCGCCGCGTCACCGATGTAGCGGAAGAAAGTGCCGAGCGGGCCATCGTTGTTGAATGACAGCGACAGCGTGCAAATCGCCCCGCTTTCGCTCTTAAGCTGGATCGACATGTCCATCGCGATACCGAGTTCTGGGTGCTTTGGCCCTTGAATGGCATTGGCGCTGACGATTTTGCCCGCCTGATAGGCAAACAGATCAATCGTGTGCGCGGCGTGGTGCCACAGCAGATGATCGGTCCATGACCGCGCCTCACCCTTGGCATTCATGTTCTTGCGGCGGAAGAAATGGGTCTGGACGTCCATTTGTTGCAGGCTCAGCTCGCCTGCCGTGATGCGATTGTGCACGTATTGATGGCTGGGATTGAACCGCCGGGTGTGGCCGACCATGCAGGTGAGCCCGGTTTCCTTGGCCTTGGCCACCACCGCTTCGGCATCCGCCCATGAATCGCAAAGCGGAATTTCGACCTGAACGTGCTTGCCTGCCTCCATGCAGGCAATCGCCTGCTCGGCGTGCATCTGCGTGGGCGTGCACAGAATCACCGCATCAACATCATCGCGCGCGAGCGCATCGGCGAGTTCAGTCGAGGCATGTTTCGCGCCATACTTCGCCGCGACCTCCTGTGCTTGGTCGAGCCTGCGGCTGATGATTGAGGTTACTTCCACCCCGTCAATATTCTTCAGGCCATCAAGATGCTTTTCACCGAAAGCACCGGCACCTGCCAAAGCGATTCTCATACAACTGGCTCCAATACAATATGCCCAATCGCCGTGTTACTGCACGGCACATGATAGTGGCGGTGGAGCATCCGGGTCTCGCGCCCGAGTGCGCCGCGCATGATCAGCCACATGACCATCTCAATTCCCTCGCTGCCGGTTTCGCGCAGATATTCGATGTGCGGGATGTGCCTCGCCGCGTCGCTGCTGCCGACCATCGCGTCGAGGAAACGGTTATCCCATTCAGCATTGATCAACCCCGCACGTTGCCCCTGAAGCTGGTGGCTCATGCCGCCGGTGCCCCAGATCTGCACGTTGAGGTCGTCAGGGAAACTCGCCACCGCGCGGGCAATCGCCTCGCCCAACAGCCAGCAGCGGTTGCCCGATGGCACAGGGTAAGTGACCACGTTGACTGCGAGAGGGATGACTTTTGCGGGCCAAGCAGCGGGCGCGCCAAACATCATGGTTAGCGGAACGGTGAGGCCGTGATCGACATCCATCTCGTTGACGATGGTCATGTCGAAATCATCGAGGATCAGGCTCTGCGCGATGTGCCAGCCAAGATCGGGGTGGCCGATAACATTGGGTACTTCGCGCGGCCCCCAGCCTTCATCCGCTGGCCTGTAAATCGCGCCGGTGCCGATGGCGAAGGTCGGGATAATGTTGGCGTCAAAGGCCGAGGCATGATCGTTGTAAACCAAGATAATCACATCTGGCTTTTCGGCCCGTTCCCACGTCCGCGTCCAGTCATAACCAGCAAAGATCGGGGCGAAATAGGCATCTCGGTCTTTGCCCTGATCGGCGGCGACACCAAGCAGCGGCACGTGGCTGGAGCCGACCCCGGCGGTAATCCGCGCCATCCTAGCAAGCCCCCTTGATGGAACGGACGCCCTCAGGCGAACGCCCGCCAGCATTCATCATCGCCGAGTAATCCTCAACGCTCATCCCGGTCATCGTGCTAACCGCCTGAAGGAAGTTGAGCCCATCGGTGGAGAACACCTTGGCGAGGAAATAGATGTTGCCCCCCAGATCGAGTAACCGATTGTAATCGCGCGCCAGCACGGCTGCCTTCTGGTCATCGCTCATTTGCCAATCGGCGAGGTAAGCGGGCTCATCGGCCTTCCAGCGCTCACGGTTTTCAGCTGACATCAGGCTCATCGCGAACTGGTTGAGGTGATAGCCCTGCCGTGCCCGCGACGCGGTGAATACCCGCGTGCCGGGAATATCCTCAAGCTCGGCAAGGTAGGCGTGAATATCCCCGTTCACAGTCCGCGCGCTTTCAACTGGGCGTCGAGGCGCGGAAACACCCTCCGCGCATTGCCTTCAAAGATCATGTTTCTCTCGGCTTCCGAAATGTCCAGCGCATCGACATAGCGTTTGGTATCGTCAAAATAGAAGCCCGTGGTAGGATCAATCCCACGCACCGCGCCAACCATTTCGCTGCCGAAAAGGATGTTTTTGTTGTCGATCACATCGGCCAGCAGGTTCACCCCCGGCTGATGATAGACGCAGGTATCGAAATAGACATTGTTCATCAGATGGCCCGAAAGATCAGGCTTCTTGAGCATGTCAGCGAGGCCCCGATAGCGCCCCCAGTGATACGGCACCGCGCCGCCGCCGTGCGGGATGATGAACCGCAAGGTAGGGAAGCGGGCAAAAAGATCGCCCTCGAGCAGTTGCATAAAGGCGATAGTATCCGCTGCGATATAATAGGCACCGGTGGCGTGCATCGCCGGATTGCATGATCCCGAAACGTGAATCATCGCGGGAACATCAAGCTCGCACATCTTTTCGTAGAACGGGAACCAATAGGCATCTGTCAGCGGCGGGTGCTGGAAGTGCCCGCCGCCGGGATCGGGATTGAGGTTACAGCCGATGAAACCCATTTGGGTGACGCAACGTTCAAGCTCGGCAATCGAACTTGTCATATCAGCCTCGGGCGATTGCGGCAGCATGCACACGCCCGCGAACACTTCTGGATAGAGCCAGACGACCCGGCCGATCAGATCATTGCACGCCCGCGCCCACGGCACCGCGACCGATTGATCGCCGACATGCGGGGCCATGGTGCTGGCGCGGGGCGAGAAGATCGTCATATCGGCCCCGCGCTCGCGGATTAGGCGGAGCTGGTTGGCTTCGATGGTTTCGCGGATTTCATCGTCAGAGATGGCGGGGTAGGCTGGCGCAGCAACGCTTGATTTGAACGCCGCCTTCTGCGCTTCCCGCCAGTCATCGTGCGCCTTTGGCAGGACGGTGTAATGGCCATGGCAATCGATAATCAGGCTCACGAGGCGATCCTCTCCAAGATCTTTCCGGCCATTTCGCGCTGGCGGCGCACAGTGGCATTGGTCATTACTGGCTCCACCCCCAGCGCGCTCAGCGTTTTGGCTGATTCTTCCATTTCTGCGGCGCGGCGCGCGCCGTGTGTGACCATACGTTCGATGTTATAGTCAGCGCGCTCGGCCCATGGCCGCGATTTTTCGCTGACATCTAGCGAGGCTAGTACCTCGCTGGTAACCCCCGCAGCCCCCGCCGCGAGCATCATCTCGGCGGTAAGCGCCTCGATACCTTTGACCATCACCGAACGGATCATCTTGATCGCAGAAGCGCGGCCAACTTCGCTTCCGACCGTGCGAAGATTGGTGAAGCCAGCCGCGCGCAGCAGCTTTTCAGCCTCGCCCGCCGATTTGCCCGAGATCAGCAACGGGACCGCAAGTTTGCCCGGATCGACGGGAGCAAGCACCGCGACATCAACATAATGCGCGCCAGCCGCCTCAATCACGCGGGCAGCGGCGCGCTTGGTATCGGGCGCGACCGAATTCATGTCACACCAGATCGCACCTGCTACGAGCCACCGCGCATAATCGTGCGCCGATCTTTGCGCGCTGTCAGCCGTAACCAGTGACAACACCAGCGGAGCATCGGCCAGTGCTTCGCGAGCATTCGGCGCGGCAACCAATCCGTCAGCGGCTATCAAAACGCGGCGGTCCGCCAGCACATCCCAACCCGAAGCACGCGATCCCCATTCGCCTGCACGGGCAAAGGTCGATCCGGCTTCGCCGTAACCTATCAGAGCAATTTCATGCGGCATGGTGCCGCCTAAGTGCCTTGCGCACACCATCACGGCAAATTGAAACTACCCGCCCGCCATAAGCCCCCGCTAATGACGCAGCCGAGCTTCTCGCTGCGATTACTGTACCACCAAGAAATACCGCGCATCGCCTTTGCCGATGTTGGCGACCTCAATAGTGTAGCGTTGAGTGAACAGCGGCACCCATTTGCACAGGCCGCCGCGCCCGGTGCCGTCTTCGCAGATCGGCTTGGCCTGCGGATCGAGTACTCTTAGCGCCAGCCGGTCACCCGTTGGCGCGGACAGTGCGATTGTCGCCGAATTGCCCGAAAGGAACAGCTGGCTGAACGAATCATGCCCGCCCTGATCGATCTTTCCGCTGCGGTATCCAGGGCCCAACGGGCGCCCGCGATAAGATGGAGTTCCACCCCCTGCCGCCGCTGAGCGCCAAGTTGGCAGTGGATCATGTTCCGATGCTTCGATTGGATGCGATCCTGAGCCGTCGATGATCCGCACCGCATTGGCCAGCGCTTTTTTGTTTCCGCTTGCTTCAGCATCAGCAGCCGCGGACATGGCTGTTGCGAGCCGCAAAACGGCGTTAGGGGCATCGGCTGCGGTGGCGGGGAGCGCGGCGCAGGCCAGACCAGCGAGGATCAGGGTCTTGGGCGAAAAGCGTACATTTTTCATCGTGGTGACTCCGGTGCTACAACAAAGGATGCGCCCTTTGCCGATGGGGCGAGGGTAAGTGTGAGGCGGTGACGCTCGGCAATCGCGCGAGCAAGCGCGAGGCCAAGTCCGGCGCTGTGGCCCACACGCGGCTGGCCTTCAGCCGGTGTCACCAAGCTATTGCGGCCGCGGCGGAACCGGTCAAAAATCGTATCGCGATCGCCCTCGGCAACCCCCGGACCATTGTCAGAGACGGCCAGTACCGGCCCGTGCTCAAGCGCCAGCCGCACGGTTCCGCCCTTCGGAACATATTTGAAAGCATTGTCGAGCAGGTTGGTAATCAACCGGGTAAACTGCATCTCTTCACCCTGAAACACGATGCCCGGCATGATTGAACGCTGAAATGCGTGGCCGCTTTCCTCAGCACTGTCAGCATAAAGATCAGCAATACGGCCCACCAGCGCGCTGAGATTAACCGGCGACAGACCCAGCCGGTCCCCCTTGCGTGCCTCGCTGGTGGCGATGTCGAGCAGCGATTCGAGCAGGGCAACAACATGGCGAATTTCGCCGCGTGCATCGGTGAGGAGGTGCTGGTTCTCTTCGCTTTCCGCCGTCTTGATCGCTTTCACCAGCCTTGAATCGAGGTGCATTAGCGGGGTGCGCAACTCGTGCGCCACCTGATCGGTGGTTTCGCGGTGGGCGTTGACCATATGCTTGAGGTGCGCGAGCGCCTCGGCGCTGTGGCGGGTGAGTTCGCCGATCTCATCGTGCTCGCGCGAACCTTCTGCCAAAGCCTCAAGCGCGTGCTGGTCAGGCTCGCGGAAGGCGCGATTTATCAAACCAATACGCAATGCCAGCCGCTGCGCCCGCCACCGGCCGAATATGCCGACAACCACAGCGGCAAACAGGCCCGCAGCCAGAAACGCCCAACCGATCTGCCGCGCCAGTGCAGAATCATGCCCATATTCGCGCGCGACCAGCAGCTTAAGGTCCGGCCCAAGCTGGGTTGCCCTGGCATAAGCCGGGGTCTTGTCGGACAGAACGATATAATCGGCTTCGGAAAGCCGCGCTGAAAGCTTGGGCCAGATGGCGATGTCACCCGCCAGCTTGCGACCGGTATCGTCCGCCAGCAAATAGTGCGGGGTATTGCCTTCATCGGCGGAAAGCGCGAGCCGGTCCGCCATCCGCCGCTCAAGCTCCTCGCGCCCGCCGCTCGCCTGAATATCAGCCAGACCCGCCAGATCAACATCCACCGCGCGCATCAGCGCCGCCTTGCTGCTGCGATCAAGCGTGGTCAGCGTCACCACGAAAAGCAGTGCGGTGACGCTGACCGATACAGAGATCGCCAGCAGAACCAGCCGGGCAAAAATCGATTTGCGGAAACGGACGTCGCTCATCATGGTTTTACCGCCCTTCCAGCAGGCGGTAGCCGGTACCCCAGATTGTTTCCAGCGCGGGTTTATCAAATCCGTCTTCCAGCTTACGGCGAAGGCGGCCGATATTGACGTCGACAACATTGGTCTGAGGATCAAAATTCATCTTCCACACATCGCGGAGCAGCATCTCACGCGTCACAACTTCACCCGCATTCTCAATGAAGTAGCGAAACAATTCGAATTCTTTGGGGCTGAGCGACAAGTGGCGATTGGCGCGAAACGCGGTGCGCGCCTTAACATGGCACTCAAAAGCGCCGTAGATAATAACCGCGCTGTGTTCGCGCCCCGAAGCGCGCCGGTTGAGTGCGCGTAGCCGAGCAAGCAGTTCCTGCGCCTCATAGGGCTTGGCGAGGTAATCATCCGCCCCGGCATCAAGCCCTTCGGCACGGTCATCGGTGCGGCCCAGCGCTGACAGCATCAGCACCGGGGTGCCAACCCCGCTTTCACGCAGGCGGCGCAGGATCGTCATCCCGTCAATATCGGGGAGCATCCGGTCAAGAATGATAACATCAAAAGAATCACGGCCCGCGCGCAGCAAACCGCCTGATCCGGTGGCTTCCCAGACCAGCGAATCGCCGTTCTGCCGGGCAAGTTCCTGCACCTCGCCAGCCGCCCGAGCGTCGTCCTCTACGTAGAGAATGCTGATGCCGTTCATCGATGTCCCCAATGCCAACGGACACGTTGCCAGCCCCCTCCGGGCAAGGCAAGCGGTACCCAATTGCATGGAAACCTTAGGCGATGTTCGCCCGATTACCCAGACAACAACCCTGTCATAAACATGACAATCATTGATAGCTGGTGCGTTTCTTCGCCCCAAAATGGGCCGCGCCGCCGGAGGGCGGCAGCGCGGCCCGCTCTCCCGGCCCGGTCTTGGGGAATAATGGATGGGCCGGTCGATAGACTGGAATACTGAGCGGAAACGCGTTTCTTGAAGCGATCATGCCCCGCTGCGGCGCGCCTGTCCGCTGACAATTCCTGTTAGTTTGGTGACAAATTGGCCCGGCGTCGGCTCGAGCCGCAAACGTATTCTTGGCAAAGCCGCTTGCGGTGCCATTGGCGCTTGCTAACCGCGCTATTGCCGGGGAGACTGTCCGCCGGTTGCAGCGTCAGACCAAAGCCGAACGAAAGTCTTGCCCATGCCCTTTACCGCCGATTGTCTGCTGCTGTTCGGTGCCACCGGAGATCTGGCGCAGCGGATGTTGCTGCCGTCGCTGTGCGCGCTGGGGGCGGACAAGCTGATCTCGCCAGACCTGCGCATCGTCGGCACCGCGCGCCAGCCGCTTGATGATGCCGGCTACCGCAATTTCGCGCGAGAGGCGCTGGAGAAATATCTGCCGCCCGAACGGCGCGGGTCGATGGCGGAGTTTATTAACCGCCTGCATTACGTCCCGCTCGATGCCAACGATACCGCGCACTTTGTCGATCTTGCCGCCAAGGTTGGCACACCCAAACAGGGCATGGCGATATTCCTTTCGACCGCTCCCAACCTGTTCGAGCCGACTATTGCCGGTTTAACCGCGAGCGGCCTTGCGGGTGATAATGTCCGCATCGGGTTGGAAAAGCCGCTCGGCAGCGATCTGGAATCAAGCTGCCACATCAACGATGCCGTCGCGAAAGCTTTCCCTGAGGATCGGATTTTCCGCATCGATCATTATTTGGGCAAAGAGACGGTGCAAAACCTGCTGGCGCTGCGCTTTGCCAATATCATGTTCGAACCGCTGTGGAATGCGGCGCATATTGATAACGTCCAGATCACCGTTTCCGAAACCGTGGGGCTGGAAAACCGGGTCGGCTATTATGACGGCGCAGGCGCGCTGCGTGATATGGTGCAGAACCACATGCTCCAGCTGCTCGCGATGGTGGCGATGGAGCCGCCCGCGCGCTATGAAGCCACCGCGATCCGCGACGAAAAGGTCAAAGTGCTGCGCTGCCTGCGCTATGTCAGTCCTGAAGAAACCGTGACCGGACAGTACCGCAAAGGGGCCATCGCGGGTGAGCCGGTTCCGGGATACGATCACGAGCTCGGCAAAGACAGCGACACCGAAACCTTCGTCGCAATCAAAGCGCATATCGATAACTGGCGCTGGAAAGGCGTGCCGTTCTATCTGCGCACCGGCAAGCGTCTGCCCGCCCGCACAACCGAAATCGTCGTCAACTTCCGCCGGGTGCCGCATTCGATCTTCGCCACCAAGGCTGCGGCAACCCAGCCCAACCGGCTGGTGATCGGCATTCAGCCCGAAGAAAATATCACGCTGACGCTGATGGCCAAGGTTCCGGGGCTTGATCGTGATGGCATCCGCCTGCGCCCGGTTCCGCTCGATATTGATATGAAGGATGCCTTCGCCGGGCCGGTAAAACGCATCGCCTATGAACGGCTGCTGCTTGATCTGATCGGCGGCGACCAGACGCTGTTTGTGCGGCGTGACGAGGTGGAGGCGCAGTGGGACTGGATCGATGACATCCGCGCGGTCTGGGCCGAACACGGGGTCAAGCCCAAGAACTACGCTGCCGGCAACTGGGGACCGAGCGCGGCGATTGCGCTTGCGGAACGTGACGGGGTAACCTGGCATGAATAGACGTGCGCATTCGCTCGCCAAAGGGCGCCGCCGCCCGTGACGCGGATTGTCGCTATCGACATCGGCGGAACAAACGCGCGTTTCACGATAGCCGAGATCGGCGACAACACGGCGATCACGCTGGGTGAAACCGTGACGCTGCACACCCGCGATTTTGCCTCGTTCCAAACGGCGTGGGAGGCCTTTGCCGCTGGGCAGAAAGGTACATTACCACGCGCCTGCGCCATTTCCATCGCCGGGCCGGTAGGCGCCGAAGTTATTCAGTTTACCAACAATCCATGGATCATCCGCCCCGCGTTAATCCCCGAAAAGCTAGGGGTCGAACGCTTTACGCTGGTGAATGATTTTGCCGCAGTCGCGCATGCCGTTGCCCGGCTGTCTGACAGTGATTTCATCCATCTGTCTGGCCCCGACGAACCCCTGCCATCTATCGGTACACTATCCGTTGTCGGCCCCGGAACGGGCCTCGGAGTTGCGCACGTGTGGCGCGACGGCGGCCTAAAAGGGGGCGAGGGCGGTTACCGGGTTCAGGCCACCGAAGGCGGGCACATCGATTTCGCTCCGCTTGATTCGATTGAAGACGCCATCCTCGCCCGTTTGCGCAAACGGTATCGCCGCGTTTCTGCCGAACGCGTCGTCGCCGGACCCGCCATTGTCGAGATTTACGAGACGCTCGCCGCGATGGAAGGCAAGGCCATTCAACTTTCTGATGACAGGGCCATCTGGGCCGCAGCGACCAGCGGGGAAGACAGCCTTGCTGCTGCCGCCGCTGATCGCTTCTGCCTGTCGCTGGGATCAGTGGCGGGCGATATCGCGCTGGCGCAAGGCGGCTGCGGAGTTGTTATCGCAGGCGGGCTTGGCCTGCGCATTCGGGACACGTTGTTGAAATCCGGTTTCGCCCAGCGCTTTCGCGCCAAGGGGCGGTTTGAAGGCCTGATGGCGGCGCTCCCGGTCAAACTCATCACCCATCCGCAGCCCGGCCTGTATGGCGCGGCAGCCGCCTTTGCCCAGGAGCATTTATCGTGAGCAGTCCAGAAGCCGTGATGCGGCTCGCACCCGTTATCCCCGTGCTGGTGATCGACGACGTTAGCCACGCCATAGCCATTGCCAAAGCGCTGGTTGCTGGCGGGCTTTCTGCGCTTGAGGTGACGCTGCGCACGCCCTGCGCGCTCGATGTTATCCGCGCGATGAAGCAGGTGCCGGGTGCAGTCGTTGGCGCAGGCACGGTGCTCAACCCGCGCGAATTGGACGCCGCGCTGAAGGCTGGGGCCGAATTCATCGTCTCGCCCGGGCTCACCCCGGCGCTGGGCAAGGCTGCGGTAGAGGCTGGCGTGCCGTTCCTCCCGGGTACCGCCAATGCTGCCGATGTGATGCTCGGCCTCGATCTCGGCCTCACCCATTTCAAGTTCTTTCCGGCGGAAGCATCGGGCGGGATCGCTGCGCTTAAAGCCATCGCCGCGCCGTTTGCCATGGCGAAATTCTGCCCGACTGGCGGTATCACGCTGGCCAGCGCGCCAGACTGGCTTGCGATTGATCCCGTGCTATGTTTGGGGGGAAGCTGGATTGTGCCGAAAGGTGCGCCCGACGTAGCGGTGATCGAGGCCAATGCCCGCGCCGCCGCAGCTTTGAGATAGGACTATGGGACAGGACGCCGGACTTGCAGCTCAGCTAGGGAGCCGTCGATGAAGAATGTCCACGAATTAGAGGAACGTCTCCAGCTGTTGCACCTGCGCACGGCGGAGACGCCGCTGTTCAATCCGGTTTTTCAGCTTGGCCTTGAAATTTCGCGGCTGCTGGAATCGGGCGAGATGACGCTCTACACCGTTGATGCGCTGGTTTCCGAACTTGAATGTGAGGGCTTGCAGGCGCGCGCGCGCCGCCTCCACCGGCTTGCTGCACCGCTTGATCTCGCCGCCAATGATTCGCTGGTTGCGGCCTTGGCGGAAGGTGAGGATTTCGGCACATTCGCCGCGCGCTGGCAAAAGCCGTTCGCCCATGTGGTGTTCACTGCGCACCCGACATTTCTGCTCAGCGGCGCGCAATCGGCGGCGGTCGCAGCAGGCGCAACCTCGGGCGAAACCGGTGAGGCGACCGTCTGCATTGCCCCGCACGCACGCGATGCGATCACGCTCGATTATGAGCATGACGAAGCGATGGTAGCGATTGGCCGGGCGCAAAAAGCGCGCGACCGGATTACGGAAAATGCGCTGGTTCAGGCGCGCAGTCGCTGGCCAGACAAGTGGCACAACCTGCACGTCATCCCGTTCCGCTTCGCCACTTGGGTTGGCTATGACATGGACGGGCGCACCGATATTTCGTGGGCGACATGCCTGCGCTACCGGCTCGCCGAAAAGGCGCTGCGGCTTTCGGGCTATGCTGAGGCGTTGGCCAGTGTCGCGCCAGATGTCGCAGAGCGACTTGCCAGCGCAGCTACCTACGCCAGCCAAATGTCGGCGCGTTTCGCCAGCGATCTTGCTGATGCGGTGGAACTTTCCGAAGCAGCAAACGCGCTGGCGGGCGATCATGCGGACAAGCTCATCAGCCTTTCCGCCATCATCGAGGCAATCGAAACACTGGCCCGAACGTCTGACGAGGACATCGCGCTGGCCCTTCTGGTGACCGCCTCGGCGATGCGCGCCGATGGGCTGGGAATGGGCTGGATTCATTTCCGGGTGAACAATTCGCAGCTGCAAAACGCCATACGCCGCCGGATTGATCCCGATGGCACGCTCGATCTTGGCAGTCAGGCGGCCTTGATGCGGATGCGCGAACTGCTCGCCGAAGTGCAGCCGCTGCGATCCAATATGGCAGCGCTGGCGATCGAAAACAGCACCGCGATACGCCAGTTTCTGATTATGGCGCAGATCCTCCACCACATTGATGCCGATACGCCGATCCGCATGCTGGTCGCCGAATGCGAGCAGCCGAGCACCGTCCTCGCCGCGCTCTATTTCGCCGAGCTGTTCGGAATTGCTGGTAAGGTCGATGTTTCGCCATTGTTTGAGACCGAATCTGCGCTCGAACACGGCGGCCGCTTCCTTGATGCAGTGCTATCGGAAGAGCATTACAAGGCCTATGCACGGGGCCGCGGACGGGTTTCAATTCAGACCGGCTTTTCCGATGCAGGGCGTTTCGTCGGTCAGATACCGGCGGCGCTGGCCATTGAAAGACTGCAAGGTCGGCTCGCCGAATCGATGGCGGCAAACGGCCTTACCGATGTGGCCGCGCTGATATTCAACACCCATGGCGAATCGATGGGCCGGGGGGCGCATCCTTCAGGCTTTGCCGACCGGCTCGGCTGGCCGCTCTCACCTTGGTCGCGCCGCCGGTTTCTGCGCGCGGGAATCGCGCTTGAGCCCGAAGTGAGCTTTCAGGGCGGCGACGGTTACATGTTCTTTGCCTCGGACGAACTGGCGCTGGCAACGCTCTCACGGATGGCCGAGCACGCCCCCGATGAGGCCGATGCCGATGCGCCGACCGATCCGTTTTATCGCCGGACCGATCTCAGCCTCGATTTCTACCGCGCGATCCGCCGCCACCAGCAGCGCCACCTCCATAGCGCGACTTACCCGCGCGCGGTGACCGCATTCGGGCTGGGTATGCTCAACGATACCGGCAGCCGCAAATCGCGCCGCCAATCAGACCTTGCCGCCGACCGCGCGATGAACCTGCGCCAAATTCGCGCGATTCCGCACAATGCGGTGCTCCAACAGCTCGGTTATCCGGTCAATGTCATTGCCGGTTTCGGCTCGGCGGCGGACGGCAACTATGAGGAGATCGCCGCACTGCTGCGCGATAGTCCGCGCGGGCAGGCGATGGTGCGCATGGTGCGCGCGGCCAATGCCATCGCCTCTATCAAGACCGTGGCGGCGCATGGTGAGCTGTTCAATTCGGCCTATTGGGCGAGCCGACCCTATCGCGGCGACGAACCGCAAATCGCCGATGCCTGCCTGACGCTCGCCGAATATCTCACCAGCGATGACCGCACCGGGGTGTTCCGCCGCCTCGCCTCTCGGCTTCGGGTCGATGCTCTCAAATTGCACCGGCTGCTGGGTCTGGTGCCCGATGAGGCCCCGCTGGAGGGCCGCGAACATGTGCGCCGCGCGCTGGGTGTATTGCACGCGCTTCGCTTGGCGCTGTTCCAGCATATGTTCCTGCGCGTGGTTTCGGTGCCATCGTTCAGCCGCGCCAATGACATCGCGCGAGAGGACGTTTGGGAAATGGTCTTCACCCTGCGGATTGAGGAAGCGCTAGCGCAATTGCGCCGCGCCTTTCCTACCAGCATCCCCGGAATCGGTGATTTTGCACTCAATGAGGCGACCGATTATCCAGACAGTGCGGACACCGGCTATCAGCGAATAAGGCGCGATTACATCGACCCGATTGACCGGGCGTGGCATTTATCGTTGCGAATTTCAACGGCCGTTGCGAACGAATTTGGCGCGCATGGTTAAGGCCGCCGCCACTCGGCGATCCGGCGTGGTTCACCCAGCGCGGCGATCAGCATATCAGCAAGGCGCAGGCCGAGCGTGGCCCTGAGCCCGCGCCATAGCGAATGATCGGCAGCACTTGGCTCAGTCGCTAAGGCCCGCGCCGGAGCGAACAGCCGCGCTTCGGCCTCGGAAATCAGCGCGGGATCGCTGATCGTTGCGACATATTCGGCGTTGGCGCGGTGGCTGACGAAATCGAAGTTGCTTGATCCGACCACCAGCGCTTCACCATCGATCAGCGCGGCTTTCATATGGGTCATTTCGGGCAGCAGCCGAATTAAAAGCCCGGTTTTGCGCGCGACGCGCATCAGATAATCGCGGATTACGGGCTTGTTGTTCGGGCGTGGGGTGTAGAGCGTTACCGGCACCCCGCGCTGGGCCGCTTCAGCCATGGCATCGACGAAGGGGAAAGTTGGATAGGCGCTAATGACTTCGATGCTGCGGCGCGCACCAGCGATCCAGGTGAGCAAGGTTTTGAATTCGGCCTCGTTACCATTTCCGGGCAGGCTGAGCAGGTCAATCTCGCCGAATTGCGCGCGGACGGCGCGCGGGTTTCCCGCCCAATCGTGGTCAAATTCGCCCGCCAGCCAGTCTGCCACTGCGGCGTCTTCGATCCGCAACATCATGTCATGCCAAGCGAAATTATGGTCAGAAAAATTGATCCCGCCGATCCATGCGACATCATCAATAACCAACAATTTCTTGTGGTTACGTGTGGCATAGGCGAGCGGATTGCGGCCGACCGGGTTGGTGATTCGCAGGCCCACCCCGCGCGCTTTAAGGCCATCGAACATATCCCAAGTCGCGCGGGCTTCGGCGTGGAGTGCAGGATCACGCGATAGGGCCAGAAAGCGGTCGTTGATCACGTGGCGGGTGTAATCATCAACCAGCACCCGGCGGTCGCTCGCGGTGCTCGCCGCAATCGTAGAAGCTACCGATTGCCCCGCAAAATCGCCTTCAAAAGTCATCGCCTGCACCAGCACGCGGGACTGCGCAGACGCCATATCGGACTGAATTCCGTTAAGAAAATCAACTGATCCCACGAACAAGCCAAAGCGCGACACTTACTATTCCTTCAGCCCGTTTGCGTGAAAGTTCCAGTGGGATTAACCAAATCGCCAGTCCCGTTGACCTATGGCAATGCGGTAACGCTGCGCATGCTTGATGCCAAGTGCCAGCGCGGGCGATAGATAGGGAATGACGATGCAGGCGAGGATGCGGAACCTTGTGGCGCTGGCTGTGGCGATGGGCGGAGTGGTGCTTGCGGGCGCCGCGTTGCTTTCATTTGACGGTGAAAAATCAGCGCCATCGCGGCCGCAAAGTGGCGCACAGGTGCACCCGGTTGCTCCAGTAACTGCCGAACCCACCGACGAACGCTTCGTCATCAAGCGCATCCTGCCAATTAAGGGCGCGATCAAATATGGCGAATGGCATTGGGACGAGGCTGGCGTACCCGATGGGCCGATGGTGATCACCGTCGATCTAGATGCGCGGGTGCTCTCAGCCTGGCGCGGCGGCTATGAAATCGGCACCACCGCAGTGCTGCTCGGCACGCAGGAAAAGCCGACCCCGCTTGGTGCGTTCCCGATTAAAATGAAGGACGCCGATCACCATTCATCGACCTATGACAACGCGCCAATGCCATTCACCCTGCGGCTGACCGATGATGGCGTTTCCATCCACGGCACCAAGGTTGAAAACGGCTATGCCAGCCACGGCTGCATCGGTGTGCCGACCCCGTTCGCCAAGAAACTGTTCGCCATAGAGAAGGTGGGCGACAAGGTTTACATCACGCGCGGGCACATGGTTGGTATGGGGGATTCTTTGGTGGGCGGTTAATTTGTACGCCGCTTCGGTGCTTTCACAAAACTCCACCCATCGGGCCCAGCCCGTGCCACCAGATTGCCAATCGATGCCGGTTGCCGCGCGAGCAGGCTGTCAAATACGCGGGCAATCGCGCTGCCCCTTGGGGCTTCGCCATCAAGCTTGGTGACGACGCGCGTGAGAACCCGCAGCGCTATCGCGCGCGGAGCTGTGGGGCGGTAGGTCAGCCCCATCGGTATCTTAGAGACGCAATCTTGCCATTCGCGCGCTGCGGCCCAATCAAGCGCGGCATCGGCGTCTGCCAAATACCCGGCGCTGGCGGCGGCGGCTTCAATATCTAGCCAATCCGCTGCGGCGAGGGCAGTACGCAGTCGCGCCCGGTCAAAGCGAGGATCACTGTTGGATGGGTCTTGCACGGCGGCGATTCCGGCACCCGCAACGATCTCTGCAAGTTCCGCCTTCCGCCAGCCGAGCAACGGCCGCAGCAATGGTTGGCCCCCACCCGGCACCCGACCAACCGCGCGCGTGCCGGCAAGCCCTGCTACTCCGCTCCCCCGGTTGAGCCGCATAATCAGAGTCTCGGCCTGATCGTCCGCATGATGCGCAGTGACCAGCGCGCCAAGGCCGTGCCGCTCCAGCCATTCTCCCAGCGCCGCATAACGCGCCGCCCGCGCCTCGGCTTGAACGTTGCCAACGGCTACGGTTACTCTGAGCACTTCGTGCGGAACGCCCAGTTCTGCGCAGACCTCGGCCACCATTGCCGCTTCGCCCACGCTTTCCGCTCGCAATCCATGATCGACGGTCGCCGCAGCGATTTGCTCAGGCATCAGTTCGTGCGCCAGCAGCAGCAGCGCCAGACTGTCTGGCCCGCCCGAAACCGCCAGCCCCAGTTTGGTATCATCAGGAAGGCGTGCGCCGCGCCGAACCTCGCCGAGCGCCGCGCCAAATCGCGTGATCAGATCCTGATCAATTGCACTTCACCCCAGAGCGCACCTGTTCGTAGATCGATCTCAGGCGGCCCGAAGCCTCTGCCGAATAGCCATCGGCAAATTCGCCAATCGCGATGCAGGCGCGTTTGACGTCGTTCAATTGCCGCATCGATTCAGCAAGATAGATCAAACTATCCGGAGCGCGGCCCCCCTTTTTATCGGCCTGATAATTCTTGAGAAACCACTGCGCCGCCTCTTTGGGCTTGCCATCATCCAGCAGCGCGCGGCCCAACAGGTTGCGGCCAAAGCTGATCCGGTCATGCTTTGGGTACTTGGTGATGAACAGCTGTAATTGCTGCGCGGCCTCAGGATAGAACTTGGCCTCCCACAGTCGGTAGCCATAGGAATATTCATCGTCACCGGCATCGGCGCTCGCCGGCTTTTCAACCGCTTTTACGGCTGCCATGCGCTTTGCCGTGGGGCCGGTAATTTCGGCAGCGGGCTTCGGTTTGGCTGGCGCGGGGGCCAGATTGGCCGAGGTAATCGCGGGCTTGGCCGTAGCCGCCTCAAGCGCGGGTTTCACCACCAGAGGAGTTGGCGCCACAGGCGCAGGGGATATAATCGGAGCAGCGACTACCGCAGGCGCGGCCATCGCGGCAAACTTCGCTTCAATCAGGGCGATGCGGTTGCCGTTTTCTTCGCTTTGCGAAGTGAGCCGGGTCATTTGCGATTCAACCGAGTCCATCCGGCTGAGCAGATCGGTTACCGCCGTGGTCGCGGGTGTGCCGACCGGCGCGGTGCTGCTTGTAGCTTTAGAAATTTCAGGCGAAAAATACTTGCCGTCAGAACCGGGGAACACCTGACGTTGAAGCGCGGTCACCTCTGCCTCAACCTTTTTCAGCCGCGCTTCAGCATCGCCAGCCTTTTGCGCCCAAACCGGCGCGGCGCTGGCCATCAGCGCCAGCACGGTAATTGCCAGCAGCGGGCGCTTCCATGAGGGTAAGTTTTTCATGGCTTACATCGGTCCCTTGAATTGTCGTTCGTTCGGTTCGCGAACCTAGCCGCATGCCCGCGCCACTGTCGAGACAAGGTCAGTTCGAAACGGTGGAAGTCGGCGATGAGCTGGGGGGGCTGGGAGCAATCGCAGCCGGTTCGACCGAAGGTTTCGGTGATTGTGTTGGCGTGGCCGGGGTAAGCGTGATGCGTGAACGCGGGCGCGGCTGTACCCGCGCACGCGGCTGTTCGGTGCTGTTGAAGGCCGGATTGGGGGCATCGCTGGCGGCAAAAGTTGCGCCGCCGTCACTGCTGGGAAAAGCATTGATATCGGTGACAAATGTTGGCTCAATGCTCGGCACGTCTTCGGGCAGGATCGAAGGCAGGGTCATCGCCGGAGTATAATAGGACCGCCAGAAAAACAGCCCCGCCGCGATCAGCAACAGCGCGGCGAATGCCAGCCACCAAGCAAACCGCGCTGATGGCACACGCGCGGGATCGCCGGGTTCATAATCCGATTCGGTTGTGGCTTCGATCGGCGCGGAAAGCCCCATTTCGCGCCGCACCGCTTCTACCATTGCGTTTTCATCGAGCCCGACCGCGCGGGCATAGGAGCGGGTGAAGCCGATGGCATAGGTTCGCGATGGCAGCGCGGCAAAATCGCCCTCTTCCATCTTGGCGATAAGCCGCTCGGAAATCCGGGTCTTCTGAGCGATTTCGGCGCGGCTCATACCCGCTGCCTCGCGCGCCGCAATGAGGCGAGCGCCAGCACCTGCAAGTGGCAATTGCGGCTGATCGTTTTCGTCTATCATCCGTCCCGACTATTGTTTGGGTTGCGACCTATTTTATGCCGTCAAAAAGGCTGCAGTCAGCGTAATGTCAAGCATAACTGTAGGAAATCAGCTGAACTTGGTATGGCTGTCGTTAGCCTGCATTGTTTACACGGTCAGTCGCAGTCAATGCTGCGCGCAGCGGCCCACGCGGAAAGTTCGCTGCGCAGGTTTGCCGGCGGCTCGGCCAGCCATCCGGCCATCGCCTGCCCAATTTCGGCAGCGTTAACCTTGCCGACCAATTCCTTGATCGGTCCTACCGAGGCCGGCG
>JAYVNC010000318.1:0-9522 GCA_043758655.1 Novosphingobium sp. | reverse complement strand
AGGATGATCGCAAAGCGGTGATCGCCGCGATTGGCGATGGCACTATTGATGTCATTGGTTCGGGCCACGATCCGCGCGGGCCTGAGGACAAGCGGCTGCCGTTTGCCGATGCCGAGCCGGGGATGGCGGGGGCGGAAACGCTGCTGCCGCTCACGCTCAATCTTGTGCGCGATGGGGTGATCGATATGGACCGAGCCTTCGCGCTGCTTGCGAGCAATCCGGCGGCGCTGCTCGGGGTTAGCGCGGGCAGGCTGGAGGCGGGGCTTGCCGCAGACATTGCGGTGATCGATCCTGACAAGCCGTGGATCGTCGATTCGGACCGGATGGAGGCCGCCGCGGGAAATACGCCTTTTGATCGTCAGCCGGTGCAAGGCCGATGCCTCGCGCTGTTCAAGGGTGCGGTTCAGGTCGCTTGAAGCGAATAAACCCCTCCGGCTTATCACCGAAAGGGCTTTCTAACGGCAAATTGCGCAATGGGATCAGCGGCGGCGGGCCAGTTGCGGGCCAGCTATGGCACGCATCTGTGACGGCACTACGCCCGGCATATGGCGGGCCGGTGAAGCAGCGTAAGCAAAGCAGGCCCCGCCTCCGCTCTTGACGCTTGAACACAGTCCATACGCGGCTTTGGAGCCGACGAGGCCAGCCGCAGCCACCCGCCAAACGTGCTTGCCGCGCACCACGGCGGGGGCAATATTCATCCGGTATGACGCAAGGCTGGCGTTACGGGCGGTATAGATACCCCAGGCGCGGCGCGCGCCCTGCGGGCTAGAGAACGAGCCCAGCTGCACCAGATGCGTACCAGCGGCGCTGGTTGGGCGCGGTTTGGAGGAGAAGGCCACGACATGCACCGGCTTGGCGGCGGGCATCTGGATCACGGGTTCTGATGCTGGGGCCATGGCAACCTGCGGGGCAGGCTCTGGCACAGTATAAGGCGCGAGAACAGGTGCGGGCGCACTTGCCAGTTGTTGCGGCGCGGCAGGTGCCGGGTCTGAAGCAGGTTCGCCAGCGGCAGGTAGCTCGGCCTGCGGGGCAGCTGCCGGAACCGGCGCAACCTCGGCCACGGCGGCAACCTTTTCACCCACGGCGGCCACCGGAGCAGCCGCGTTTGCGGTGGTTTCTGCCGCGAGTTGTTCCATCGCCGGGTTGTTGGCAAGCGCGAGCATTGCGGGCTGGCCCGGGTCGCTGCGCATTGGGGTTTCAAGCAGCGCGGCGATGCGTTGCTGATACTGCTCAGGCTGGACCATCCCGGCCCATTCGGTGATTCGCGCGTCGATCTGATCGACCGGAACATCCTGCGCGGCCATCGCCCTTGCTTCACGCCATTTGCCAGCAAGCGCATAGGAATAGGCGAGATTTTGGCGCAATTTGGCGGTGTTATCGCCGCCGCGCAAAGCATCGGAAAGGATTGCGACACCGCGATCAGGCTCTCCCGCCAGCGACAAGGCTAGACCAAGATCGCTCGCAGGTATCTCGCCGCGCCAGTCTTCCAGCACCGCCAGAGCACCGCGCTGATCGCCTGCACCGATGTGTGCTAGCGCGAGGCTGAGCGCGGTTCGCGCGCTGTTATCACCCAGCTTCATCGCATCGTCAAATGTCGCGGCAGCCGATGCGAAACGGCCCGCCTTGAAATAGGTTTGCCCGAGCAGCACCCGCAGCGAAGCATCGCGCGGGGTCGCGGCAACCGCAGCCTCGGCATGGGCAACGGCATCGCCAGCCTTGCCGTTCTTCAGGGCAAGCCGCGCAGAGTCAGCTGAATTGGACCGTACCGCCATGCCCGGACCAGCGCATCCCGCCAGCGTGCCAATCACGAGCGCTGCACCAGCAGCCAGCATCAGGCGGTTCTTCAATGAAGCGGAGGCCATGGTCATATCCTCTTGTTATTAATTGCTGCGCTTGCGGCGAATTTCTCCGGCCATCGCATTGATTTCAGGCATACTATTAAGCAGCGCGTCGAGCGCCTCGGTCACCATTTGCTGCGCCGAACGATTGGACGCGGTGCAAGCCAACCGCAGCCGCAAGTGCCGGTCTTCATCAAGCCGAAGCGTAAAGGCAGCCTTGTCACCACGGGCAAAGGCCGCGCTGCGCGGTGCCGCGGGTTTGGGGGTAAAGGCACCTGTAATGCGTTCCTGCTGGCGGCGCACTTCACCGGCTGGGCTTTCACCAGCGCGGGTGATCGGCACGACATCGGCCTGATGCAGATCGGGCGTGGCGACCGGCTTGGCTGCGCCTTTGCGGGCGAGCAGCATGGTCGATAACGAGGCGAGGGGTTTGCCGGTTTCCATGCCTTATGATCCCGCCACGCGGCGGCCGAAACCACCAACGGGCCGGCTGTATCCAGCAGCAACAGGCGCACCCTGTGATTGCGGGGCGGCGGCGAACACGGTCCGGCGGAAGTTCTTTTCCAGCCGATCGTAAACATAGCTCCACAGCGCGGTGATCTCGAGGCTTGAGCGCCCCATCGGATCGACTTCCATCACCGTGCGGCCATCGATCATCGAAGCGGCATAGTCGGTGCGGTGGTGCAGCGTGATCGGCGCAACGGTGCCGTGCTGTGACAGCGCAACCGCCGCTTCGCTGGTAATCTTGGCTTTGGGAGTGGCGGCGTTAACGACGAACAGCAGCGGTTTGCCCGCGCGTTCGCACAGATCAACCGTGGCACCCACGGCGCGCAGATCGTGCGGGCTTGGGCGGGTCGGGACAACAATCAGTTCAGCCACCGCGATCACCGATTGGATCGCCATGGTGATCGCAGGCGGGGTATCAATCACCGCCAGCTTGAAGCCCTGTTGGCGCAGCACCAGCAAATCCGATGCCAGCCGCGAAACGGTGGTTTGGGCAAAGGCCGGGAATTCCGCCTCTCGTTCGTTCCACCAATCGGCGAGGCTGCCTTGCGGATCAATGTCGATAAGCACAACCGGCCCCGCGCCAGCGCGCTGCGCCTGCACGGCAAGATGGCCAGACAGCGTTGTCTTGCCAGATCCGCCCTTCTGTGAAGCGAGTGCCAGTACGCGCAAAATCTAATCCCCTTGGATGCAAAGCGCCCATATGTTCGCCCTATAAAGACCAGATTCTCCCTAATTTTCCCTTAACGCCGCAGCAGCCAAATATTCTTCTGATAAGGGTAAACGCGTTTAGCGCTGCGGACTTTGCCATAGGGAGAACATGTGGCAAACGGGTGGTTAACGCAGCCCACCGGGCAAAAGTTCAAAGGGAATTGGTTATGAATATGCGCCGCATGGTCCTGCCGTTATGGGCAGCTTTGGGTCTGATCAGCCTGCCTGCCGCCGCTGACATCAAGGCCGGTGTCGATGCCTGGTCGCGCGGTGATTATCCCGCTGCGGTGAAAGAATGGCAGGCGCCAGCGGCAAAGGGCGATGCCGATGCGCAGTACAATCTAGCGCAGGCCTACAAGTGGGGCAAAGGCCTGCCGCAGGATCTGAAAAAGGCCGAGCTTTATTATGGCAAGGCCGCCGCGCAGGGCCACATGCGCGCTGCCGATGAATATGGCCTCATGCTGTTTGATCGCGGCGAGCACATGCAAGCGCTGCCCTATGTTAAGCAGGCGTCCGAACGCGGCGATCCGCGCGCGCAGTACCTGATTGCCATCGCCCATTTTAATGGCGACCTGATGCCCAAAGACTGGGTGCGCGCCTATGCTTTGATGAGCCTTTCACGTGCGGCAGGCTTGGCGCAAGCAGGACCGGGCTTGCAGCAAATGGACGGTTACATTCCGCTAGCCCAGCGCCAGCAAGGCGCAGCGCTATCGCAGCAGATTACCGCGGATACTGATGCTATGCGCAACCGCGAGCTTGCGGCGGCTGATCTTGGCGCGGTTGCTCCGCCACCGATCGCTGCCGCGCCAGTTCCCTCCTCGCCTGTGCGCGTGGCGACAGTTACGCCTGCTTTGCCGACCCCCGAAGAGGCTGTCGCTGCTGCTGAGCGCGTTGCCAGCGGTTCAAGTCCGCGTTCCGCGGGGGCTGATTATGCGCGGCCTGCTGCAAGTGCGGTTCCTTCTACGACGCGACCTTCTGCGGTGGCTGCGGTAGTGCCACGGCCCGCACTGCCTGCGCCTCGCCCGGTCATCGCACCAAGCGTCGCCGCAGCCGCCTCGCCAACCGCCGCAGGATCGTGGCGCATCCAGTTCGGTGCATTCGGCGTTTCCGCCAATGCCGATGCCTTGTGGTCCAAGCTGAAGGTTAGGCCAGAGCTTGCGGGCCACGCCCGTATCAATGTGGCGAGCGGCGCGGTGACCAAACTGCAAGCGGGCGGTTACAGCGAGGCTGCGGCGCGCAGCGCGTGCACCAAGCTTTCCGCCAGCGGGATAACCTGCGTGGCGGTAAAGAATTGAGGCGATGACCAGCCCGGCTGGCGAAAGGATTGATGCGCTCGACCTGATCCGCGGTATTGCCATGCTCGGCATTCTTGCGGTCAACATTGAGGGCTTTGCCGGGCCAATTGCGGCTACAGTAACGCCGGACTGGAACGGCGCGGTGGGTGGCGGCGATCATTTCGCTTTTGCCGCTGTTATGGTGCTGTTCGAAGGCAAAATGCGCGCGTTGCTGAGCCTGCTGTTCGGCGCGAGCATGTTGCTGTTCATCGAAGACGCTGAAAGCGCGGGGCGCAACGGTGACCTGCTTCAAGCGCGGCGGCTCGCATGGCTGGCACTGATAGGCTATCTGCATTTTGCGCTGCTGTGGTGGGGAGACATCTTGTTCACCTATGCTTTTTGCGGGTTCTTCTTGCTGCTGCTCCGGCACTTGCCGGTGAAGGTAATGATCCCGGTGGCGCTGCTCGCTTTCTCGGTTTGGCATGGCAACGGAATGGCTTCGAGCATTGAGCCGGTGCTTGCGGAAATGCGGATGGTGTCGAACAGTTCACCCGCCGCCGAGAGGACGAAGCTGGCGCGAAAGGCCGCTGAGGACAATCAGGACAATCAGGCCGAAGTGGCTCGCGAGCGTGGCGGTTATCTTGACCTCGTCCAGTACAAGCTGACCAAGGAAAGCGATCTGCCGCTGACCATTGCGGTCAACACCATTGGTGAAACCTTGCCGCTGATGTTGCTCGGCATGGGGCTGTTCAAGGGCGGCTTTTTTACCGGAGGATGGACCCGTCGACAATTGAAGATCACTGCGCTCGTCGGCGTCGGAATAGGCGGATTACTCACCCTCGGTCTCACCGCGATTGCTTGGTCGCAGAATTTCCGGCCAGAACTGATGACCGCACTGCTCGCCTGGTGGCTGGCGACACCGCATTTGGCGATGGGGATCGGCTATGCCGCGCTGCTGGTGCTGATTGCGCCGCGCCCAGCTTTTGGCTGGCTAGGCCGCCGCATCATCGCGGTTGGCCGCATGGCGCTGAGCAATTATCTCGGCTGCACGCTGGTGATGACCGCGCTGTTCTATGGCTGGGGACTGGGGCTGCAAGGCGCAGTGCCGGAGCGTTATTATGGGCCGTTTGTCTTAGCGAGCTGGGCTGCAATGCTCTGGGTTAGCCCATGGTGGCTCGCGCGCTTCCGGCAGGGTCCGGTCGAATGGACATGGCGATCGCTTACGCAGTGGCAATGCTTACCATTCCGGAGAGTGCTCTAATCCTTGGCGAAAGGGTTCTTGGCGCTGCGCAAATTCAGGCGGATTGGCACGGCATCAAAGCCCAGCTCGCGGCGAATGCCGTTGACCAGATAGCGCTGATAGCTGGTGGGCAGTTGATCGAGCCGGGTACCGAACAGCACAAACCCCGGAGGCCGGGTTTTCGCCTGCGTGATATAGCGCAGTTTAATCCGTCTGCCACCGGGCGCGGGTGGGGGGTTGGCTTCGAGCGCGGAATCGAACCAGCGATTAAGCGCGGCGGTTGGTACCCGTTTTGACCAGGCCTCACGGATGGAAAAGGCAGTGCGTAAAAGATCGTCGAGCCCGCGTCCGGTGCGCGCCGAAACCGAAAGCAGCGGCACACCGCGCACCTGTGCCAGGCCTTCTTCAAGCGCGCCGCGAATGCCATTGAACAGCGATGAGGCGTCCTCGGCTATGTCCCACTTGTTGATCGCGATAACCAGCGCGCGGCCTTCTTCGAGCACCATTGAGGCGATCTTGAGATCCTGATGTTCGAGCCCCAAAGTGGCATCGAGCAGCAGCACCACCACCTCGGCGAAATCGACCGCGTGGCGCGCATCGGCGACCGACATTTTTTCTAGCTTCTCAACCACCCGCGCTTTTTTGCGCATGCCGGCGGTGTCGATCAGCCGTACCGGGCGTTCCAGCCCGGTCTTATCATCGGTCCATAGCCAATCGACGGCAATCGAATCGCGGGTGATCCCTGCCTCAGGCCCGGTGAGCAAACGGTCTTCGCGCAGCATGGCGTTGATCAGCGTGGACTTGCCCGCGTTGGGGCGTCCGACGATGGCCAGCTTCAAGGGGGCAGCGGGATCTTCCTCGTCGAACTCTGCCTCAGCCTCAGCTTCCTTGCCGTCTATGTGCGGCAGCAGTGCTTCGAACAGATCAGCCATGCCCTCACCGTGCTCAGCCGAGATCGCCGCCGGTTCGCCAAATCCAAGCGCATAGCACTCGATGAGCCCGGCCTCAGCCGCGCGCCCTTCGGCCTTGTTAGCGAGCAGAATGACGGGCACGGGCGAGACGCGCAGCCAGCGGGCGATTTCTTCATCGAGCGGGGTTATCCCTGCCCGCGCGTCGATTGTGAACAGGGCGACGTCTGCGCCTTTCAGCGCCGCCTCGGTCTGCGCGCGCATTCGGCCGGGCAGGGTCGCGGGGTCTTCGTCCTCCCATCCGGCGGTATCGACGATGGTGAATTCGAGGCCGAGCAGATTTGCATCGCCCATGCGCCGGTCACGCGTGACCCCCGGCTGATCGTCGACCAGCGCGAGCTTCTTGCCGACGAGGCGGTTGAACAGCGTCGACTTGCCGACATTGGGCCGACCGATGATGATGACTTGTGGTTTCATGGCTGATGGGCGCAGTGGCGGTTCCGGCAACAATCTGCAAGCTTTGCGGCAACGACCTGCCGAATGGCGGCAAATAGTTGCCACGCGTTAACCATATGTAGAAACCCGGATGATACCTCGATTCTGCAAGGATTGAGGCATGGTTCACAGGCATCTCTTAGCTATTGCAACACTGCTGGCGGCAGCGACCGTTCCGGCGGCCGCGAGCGGCGTTTCCGAGATTGCGCTGGTCAGTGGCGGCGGTGGAATTTCGCTCCCTGCGATGCTGCAATGCGTTCCCTATGCGCGGACGGTTTCCGGCATTCAGATCCGCGGTGATGCCTGGACCTGGTGGGATCAGGCTGCCGGAAAATATGCCCGAGGTGACCGGCCCAAGCTCGGCGCGGTGATGGCTTTCAAGCCGTATGGACGAATGGAACTCGGCCATGTTGCTGCAATCAGCGGGATAATCGATTCGCGCACGGTGCTGCTCCGCCATGCCAACTGGTCGCTGATCAATGGGACGCGCGGCCAGATTGAAAATGACGTTCGGGCGGTGGATGTGTCCCCCGCCAATGATTGGAGCGAGGTTCGGGTGTGGTTCGCGCCGCTTCAGGGACTGGGCAGCACGGCGTGGCCGGTGCAGGGGTTTATCTATAACGAAGCGCCCGGGAGGTTGGGCAAGGCGCAGCGCAAATCGCAGGTGGCGGACTTGCTTTCGGACCCCTTCGCCGGTGACCCTATCGGCGCGATCATCTCAGAATATCGGCGCTGAGGCGGCCCTAGTCTTTCTTGGCGACCGGTGCGTCTTCGCCCAAATCTTCGAACCAAGCTTCGACCGGGCCGTTGAGTTTGAGCGTGAGCGGCATGCCTTTGCGGTCCATTGTCCGCCCAGCCTGAACCCGGATCCAGCCCTCGGAAATCGAGTATTCCTCAACATTATGGCGAACTACGCCTTTGAAACGAATGCCAATTCCGCGCTGAAGCAGGTCGCCATTGAAGTGCGGGCTGCGCGGATTGATCGCGAGGTGATCGGGCGGAGTGTCCGGGGCGGACGCGGGTGTTTCATCGCTCATGCCTCGCGCCTCTAGGATGGTTTGCCCGCTTGTCAATTCGCAGTCACCGATCTAAGCGCGCGCCTTCTGCTCCTAGAGAGCGGGCGCGTAGCTCAGTGGTAGAGCACACCCTTCACACGGGTGGGGTCACAGGTTCAATCCCTGTCGCGCCCACCATCTTTTCAATAACTTAGAAAAGATGGTTCCAGTTTTCATGAAAAAAACATGAAAAACGGGGTGTGAGTATCAGCCGCCATAACCCATGCTTTGCACCGTCAAATTTGCCCGCCGACACCCTTGAACTTCGCGACGAAATCCGAAACCTGTTGGAAGACAGTAGCCTTTTTGGTGAGGTAGGAAGGGTTGAGTGGGCTCATCTTGGGCAGAATGTCGTTTAGGTCATTGCCATTCTCGCTCGCGAACTCGCGCTTGACTGAGTTGGCAACATAGCGCCTTGCCGCTTCTAGATTCAGATTTTCCGATTCAACAAGCTGATCAAATTCGCGGCGCTGCTCCCGTCGAGCAAACCTGTAAAAAGCCTCCATGATCTCTGACTTGCCGCCCATCTCATCGAGGTCAGTCCCGTTGATGAAATCGACGATCAGGCTCTCTTTTGCGCGATTGCCCAAGCTCGCTCGAATGATCCGGCGAGCTTCCTCAATAAGATCATCCTTGCTGTCAGAGCTTCGGTTCTTCTCGAAGATAAGCTCCAAAATGCAATCGAGATTGATCTCTTGGGATTTCAGCAGGTCAACTTCGAACACCACATCGTCCCAATCAAGGGTGCTTTCTTCAGTCTGAGCCGCCGTTTTCTCGCGCCTCAGCCAGTCGCGAATATCGTTATAGGTAGATTTGTAGTCTTGGATCGTTCGTTCGGCTGGCAGCGTGACTGATGCCAGTTCTTTGACTTCCGCATCATCCACGTGATGCTGGGCTTTAAAGGCCTCAACCGCTTCTGGATCACCTTGATCGACGTTCTGAAAAGCCTTCAGCGCAATATACTCGTCAAAATTTTGGAGCACATTCTCAGCCTTGAGAAACTCGCCGAAGAGCTTTGCAAAAGCCTTCTTGTCCGCTTCCTTCACAATCTCGCTAGGCTCAGGGAAGCGCTGCTCAAGCTCGGCCAAGATCGTCTTAAAGCCCCTGCTGGCTGCTCCGGAAGCGTTGTCCGAGAAGCCTTCCATGTATTCTCTATAGCTTTTCTCCAGCACCACATTCTTCGTGTTGCTGTCGCCAAACAAGGTGATGGCATCAACGGTAGCCTGCTCGAGATCGCGAAACGCTATGATATTGCCAAAGGTCTTGGTCGCATCGAAGATTCGGTTGGTGCGCGAATAGGCCTGAATCAGGCCATGAAAGCGCAAATTTTTGTCAACGAAGAGCGTGTTGAGGGAGGGCGCATCAAAGCCGGTCAGGAATGTCAATGGCGGTCTGATTCCAGGCCAGTGTGGCGGAGTAAAAACAGGCCATTGAGCTGGGGCATGAAGATATGCAAAGGGCCCCGATCGGGGCCCTTTGCATATCTTCGGCGTCTTT
>JAYVNC010000317.1:0-9625 GCA_043758655.1 Novosphingobium sp. | reverse complement strand
TTGAATGCCTGAAGCGATCAACTGGAAGTTTTCGGAAGGTCCAATGGTGCCCGGGGACGGAATCGAACCGCCGACACCATGATTTTCAGTCATGTGCTCTACCAACTGAGCTACCCGGGCAGCGCTGCGGCGACGGTCAAACAACAGCCTTTTGGGGCATATCGAAGGACCGGCGAGCGGTTGGAAGCGCGCCTATGGCGAAGGCGTGCAGGCTTGGCAAGCGGGAATTACCCCTCGTCGTCGCTGTCATTGGCCACGGCTGGGCCGGGGACAACATAGCCATCATCGAGCCACCGCACGAGGTCACGGTCACGGCATCGTTCAGAGCAAAACGGCGGGTGCGCCTCGCTGCGCGGCTTGCCGCATATTGGACACTTGCGGGGTCTGGTGGTCATGGCACCAGCGCCTGAGCGAAAGCGCCCTCGAAGGCAAGACCATCATCGGTTTGCCATTGCAGAACGCGGCCAGTGCGGCGTGAAAGTTCAGCTTCCCACTGCGGGAGCATTGCCGATCGCACTGCCGGGTGAGCGACCAACAGCAGCACGCCGGGATCATTCACTGCCTCGGCGCGGCGCAATAGCATTCGGGCGGCGGCTCCCGCCCGATCAAAAGCGAGGCGGGCTATGATGGAAGGCCGTTCAAGCCGTGAAATGATTTGGACGAAGCCAAAGCCATTCATCGCTGTGCGCTCATGCGGCCAATCGGCGAGCGCATCGCCAAGCGCTGTATCGACCGCGCGGCGATCCGCCTTGTCAGCAAGGCTGGGGAAATCGATGCCGACATTGCCCGACAGATCGAACCCTAGAATCGCAGCGGCAACTTCGAGCGCGGCTTTGCGGGAAAGAGCGTCGCGCGGCAGGGTGCCATCTACATCGATCAAGGTCATTGCCGGAGTAGGCGAGATATGGAGCGAACCGCCGGTGAATGCCACCTCGGCAGACCAAGCCTCGGCGAACACATTTTCCCACAGGCCGGTAGGAAACCGCCGGACGATTGAGCCCTCTAGGCGATCAGCCAGGTTGGGTGCGGGGCTGGGGGGCTTCGTTGTGATCCGGGCTTGGGCTAACTTTCCCCGCCCGCGTTCAAGCAGCGCGGCGCGCGTTATTTCAAGGCGAAGCGCGGAACCTTCGCTGGCATCACGCGGCAGGCCATCGACCAAGGCCTGCTCGCCCGATAGAAAACGCGCGGTGCCGCGTTTGGCACCTGCGGCTTTGTCCACCAGAATAGCATCGCCGATCAAACCCGCGGCCAAACCGCCCGGCCACTCGATCCGCGCCGCCAAAACCTCGCCGCCTTCGATCAGCAAGGCGCGGTGCTCGGCGATACCCTCTTCGACCAGCCACTCAGCCAAGATCAAATCCTGCTACTAATAACAAAGCGCGTGTTTCAAACAGCGGCAGACCCATGACGCCCGAATGGCTGCCTGAAATCCACGCGATCAAACCTTCGGCGCTGCCCTGAATGGCATAGGCGCCCGCTTTACCGTGCCATTCGCCCCCAGCGATATAAGCGTCTATTTCGGCAGAGCTGAGGCGTTTGAAACGAACCACGGTCTCGCTGATCCGTTCACGCATCGATCCATCGGGTGCGCGCATCGCCAGCGCCGAAAGCACCACATGTCGCCGTCCTGACAAAAGAGTCAGGCACTTTCGCGCTGTGGCTTCGTCCTCCGCCTTGGGCAAAATGCGCCGCCCGCAGGCAACCACGGTGTCGCCTGAAAGAATAAAATGATCAGAGGCACCGATAGCCAAAGCCTTTTCGCGCGCCATACGCTCGGCATAGGCGCGCGGAACCTCGGCCTTGAGCGGACTTTCGTCGATATCGGTTGCGACTACCGCTACCGGCTCAATCCCTAGCCGCGCGAGCAATTCGCGGCGGCGTGGGGAGGCCGATGCAAGGATGAGACTGGGCGAAACCACCCCGTCAGTCAGAACTGGCCGGGACCGCCGCGTCCGGGCATGAAGCGGTAAGTAATGCGGCCTTTGGTCAGGTCATAAGGCGTCAGCTCAACGAGAACTTCATCGCCCACCAGAACCCGGATGCGGTTTTTACGCATCTTGCCAGCAGTGTGCCCAAGGATCTCGTGATCGTTTTCAAGGCGGACCCGGAACATGGCATTAGGCAACAGTTCAACGACTGTGCCGCGCATTTCGAGTAGTTCTTCCTTCGCCATAGGCGATTTGCATCCGTCCTGATTGCCTTAAGATTGCGCGCCCATAGCTGCGCTCCGCTGAAAAGGGAAGCCTTGATGGGTTAAGTCAGGAATTCGCAGAAGCGACAAATTGTTACGCTCTGCGACTTGCCCCTGTCACACCAGTCGCGCAGGGAGCGCGAGACATGAAAAAGCTCCATTACCTGACAGCAATATCACTGTTTTCGATCATTTTTTCCAGCGCCGCCTCGGCTAAGGAAGTCCCGGTTCCTGCCGCTTCAGCCGACCAAACCGCAAGCCAATCCCCTCCGCTCACCGGAGACGAAGACCGGGCGCAGGAAGACGCCGCGCGGCAGGCTGGACAAATTGTCGTTGTGGCAGATCGGATCAAAGGTCAGGTCGATGCACCGGAAAAACCGATTCAGACCTTGGGTGAAGAGGAAATTGCCGCACTGGGCGCAACTTCGATAGCCGATTTGCTGACGGCTATCGCTCCGCAAACCGGATCAGGACGCGGCAGAGGCGGCGGCGGGGGGCCGGTGATGCTGCTTAACGGCCAGCGCATTTCCAGCTTCCGTGAAATGCGCAACATCCCGCCCGAGGCGATAAAGAAGGTGGAGATTCTGCCCGAGGAGGTTGCCCTGCGCTATGGCTTTGCCGCCAACCAGCGGGTGGTAAACTTGATTCTGAAGAATCATTTTGCGGCAAAAACCTTTGAAGTTGAATATGGTGGACCCGATCGTGGCGGTTCGAATACCAGCCAAATGCAGGCGTCAATTTTTGCTGTAAACGGGCAAAAACGGCTGAACCTGCAGGCTGAACGTAACCACACCAGCATACTCACTGAATCTGAGCGGGGGGTGTTGCAGGCACCATCGAGTGTTCGCACAATCCTCACCGATCCAGATCCGGCCGCCGCCCGCACGCTTTTACCTGAGAGCACCAACGCCACACTCAACGCGACATGGTCAACCGGGTTTGGGCCGAAAGGCCTCGATGGTTCGCTAACCTTGAACGGAACCGTGGGGCGGGCCGATAGCCATTCGCTTTCGGGGCTCAACACAGTAGTGCTATCAAGCGCAGGCGTGAATTCTATCCGCACCTTCGGCGATCCGCTGCGCCGCGATAACAGCATGGTGACGGTGCAGGGCGGGGCAACGCTCAACAAACAGTTCGGCAACTGGCGCTTCACTGCAACGATAGATGCAGGGCATATCACCAGCGACACAAGGATTGATCGCCGCGCTGATCCCGTCACGCTGGCCGCCTTGACGGCGCAGGCGTCCGCAGGAACACTTGCGTTGAACGGCACATTGCCGACGATTGGATCGACCGGATCGGACCGCGCCTATTCGGTGAACGATTCCGTCTCAAGTCTGCTCACTTTGGTTGGCCGGCCATTCCACTTGCCTGCTGGTGACGTGGCGATGACAGTCCGTGCTGGTTACGCCTACACAGGCATTGCCAGCGACGACACGCGCAGCCTAATTGGGCATTCATCTTTGCGCCGTAACGACCTGTCGAGTGGCATAAACCTTGGCCTGCCGATCACCAGCAGCCGCGAAAACGTGTTGGGAGCGTTCGGCACCATCTCGCTCAATTTCAGCGGTGGGATTGATCACCTTTCTGACTTCGGGTCGGTGATTGATTGGAGCGCCGGGGTTAACTGGAGCGTCACCGAAAAGCTGAGCCTTTCTGCAAGCTGGCTGGTCAACGAACAGGCACCCGATCTGAGCAGTCTGGGGAACCCGCAAGCCGTCAGCTTCAACGTGCCAATCTTTGACTTTACCCGCAACGAAACCGCGCTCGTAACGGTCACGTCAGGCGGCAACCCGGCGCTGCGCAAACAGAAAGACCGTGATCTAAAGCTGGGGCTGAATTGGCAGATTCCCGGTATTAGCAATTCGAACTTAATCGTCGAGTATTTCACCAACAATTCTACCAACGTCACAGCTTCGTTCCCGGTTCTTACCCCAGACATTGAGGCCGCATTCCTCGGTCGGGTAACCCGCGATTCCGCTGGCAGGCTAATCGCGCTTGATCGCCGCCCGGTCACCTTCGTCAGCGAAAAATCGTCGCGGTTGCGCTGGGGTGTTAATCTTGGCGGAAACTTGGGCAAACAGAACCCGATGCAAAAGGCGATACAGGCGCAAATGGGTCGCGGCGGCGGTGGCGGAGGACGTGGTGGTGGCCCACCAATGGGTGGCGGCTTCGGCGGTCCTCCCGGAGGCGGTGGGCGCTGGTCACTTTCCCTCTATGACACGGTACAGTTCAACAACCACGTGCAGATCGCTGCGGGCGGACCCGTGCTTGACCTGTCAAACGGCGACGCCCTCACCGGCGGTGGCGTCGCACGACATTCGCTCGAGATGGAGGGCGGCGCTTTTTATAAAGGTGTGGGCCTTCGGTTGAGCGGCAACTGGTCGTCTCCCACACGAATTAATGGCACGGGAGTACCGGGTTCAACCAACCTGCGTTTCGGCAGCGTGACCAAGATCAATCTGCGGCTGTTCGTCGACCTTGGGCAGCAAAAATGGCTGGCCAAAAATAGTACCTTTCTCAAGAACGCGCGCTTTCAGCTGAAGGTAGATAATCTGTTCGATTCACGTCAGAAAGTGACCGATCAGAACGGCATTGTACCGATCTCTTATCAGCCAGATATTCTCGATCCTACAGGGCGTTTCATCGGCTTCGAGTTGCGCAAACAGTTCTGAATCGACTAACTGGGGAAATGCCCCGCAAGAACGCTATTCCGCCTGACCGGCAATCGTCTGATCGCTTCAACGAGGAGCGGGCGACCTATACTATGAACGGCAGCCGGCCCGACCTAGATGCGGGCGTCGCGGCGATTCGTGAAGTTGCCCAAACACTGCCGCACCGGCCCGGGGTTTACCGCATGCAGGATGGGCGCGGTGATGTGCTTTATGTAGGCAAGGCGCGGGCGCTGAAAAACCGCGTGACCAATTACACCCAGCCCGACCGCCTGCCATTGCGCATCCAGCGTATGATTTCACAGACCCGTTCAATGACTGTGGTGACGACCAATTCCGAAGCTGACGCGCTGTTGCTCGAAGCGCAATTGATCAAGCGCTTTCGCCCCCCGTACAACGTGCTGCTTCGCGATGACAAAAGTTTCCCGTTCATTTTGCTGCGCGCTGATCATGACTTTCCGCGCATCGTAAAACATCGCGGCGCGCGCAAGGCGAAGGGCAATTATTATGGGCCGTTTGCTTCTGCCGGAAGTGTCAATGTCACGATTAATGCTTTGCAGAAGCTATTCCTCTTAAGAAGCTGCACTGACAGCTTTTTTTCTCACCGTGATCGGCCCTGTTTGCTTTATCAAATCAAGCGGTGTTCGGCACCGTGTGTGGGGCGGATAGAAAAGGATGATTACGCAGAACTGATCGGTGAAGCGCGCGATTTTCTTGGCGGGAAATCGAATGCGGTGCAGCGCAAGATTGAGAGTCAGATGGCCGAAGCGGCCACTGCACTCGACTTTGAACGGGCCGCAATGCTGCGCGATCGTCTCCGCGCGGCGACCTTCATTCAGGGCAGCCAGGCGGTCAATGCTGAAGGGCTGGGAGATGCCGATATTTTTGCGCTTGCGAACAAGAATGGCCAGATGGCGATCCAGGCTTTCTTCATTCGCGGCGGACAAAACTGGGGCCATCGCGCGTTTTTTCCCAGCCACACCGATGGGTTTGAAGAGCACGAAGTTCTGCAAAGTTTCATGGCGCAGTTTTATGACGAAGTGCCATGCCCGCGCCTGATCCTCGTCGATCGCGAGCTGCCCGAAAGCGCCTTGCTTAGCGAAGCCTTGCGTGAGGGCGCTGGCGGCGGGATCGACATTTCGGTTCCCCAGCGCGGCGACCGGCGGCGCTTGATCGAACAGGCAAGCCGCAATGCCATCGAAGCGCTCGATCGCCGCCTCGCCGAAAGCGGCACCAAGGCCAAGATCATGGGCGAACTGGCGGAATTTTTCGAACTTTCGGAAGTGCCCCAGCGAATCGAAGTCTATGATAATAGCCACATTCAGGGCACCAATGCGCTAGGCGCCATGGTCGTCGCCGGGCCTGAGGGTTTTGTCAAAAACCAGTACCGCAAATGGAATATCAAAACCGCGCAAACCAATGATGATTTCGCCATGATGCGCGAGGTCATGACCCGGCGCTTTGCCCGCGCTCAAACCGACGATCCTGATCGCGACGGGGGGACTTGGCCCGATCTGGTGCTGATTGACGGCGGCAAGGGGCATATGTCAGCGGTAAAAGACGCGCTTGAGGAACTGGGAATTGAGGACTTACCCTTGATCGCCATTGCCAAAGGTCCGCACCACGGGCGCGAGGGCCGCGAGGTGTTCCATTTCGCCGACGGCCGTGAGAAAATGTTGCCGGAAAATGCGCCGCTGTTGTTCCATCTTCAGCGGTTGCGCGATGAGGTTCACCGCTTCGCCATCGGCGCGCATCGTGACAAACGCAGCCGTGCGATCAGCGCCTCACCACTCGACGAAATCCCCGGAATAGGCCCGGCGCGAAAGCGCGCGCTTTTGCTCAATTTTGGCACCGCAAGCCGGGTTCGCGCAGCCAGTTTGGAAGACCTGCAACGCGCTCCGGGCGTGAGCATTGCAGTGGCACAATCGCTCTATGATTTCTATCATCCAAAGGGCTAAGTCGCAGCCGCAAATGCCTCGTAGAGTTATCGCAGATTTACTTAGTTTTACTCTGATCTCTGACCCTGATCAGACCTTCCTGCGCGGTTTCAGCAACGAGACGCCCATCCTGCGTATAAATCTTCCCGCGATTGAACCCGCGCCCGTGCCCCGCCCAGGGGCTGTCTGTGGTATAGAGCAGCCATTCATCAGCGCGAAAATCATCGTGGAACCATACCGCGTGATCGAGGCTCGCGCCTATGACATCGCCGGCGATCCAGCTCAGCCCGTGCGGTACAGTGCTGGTGCCTAGCAGCGTGTAATCGCTAGTATAGGCAAGGATTGCGCGATGGATTGTCGGATCGTCAGGCAGTTGCGCTGATATCCGAAACCACGTTTCAAGCCGCGCCTGTCCTTTTGTGCGGCCTATCCAATTCATCGGATCGACCGGGCGCACATCGAGTGCCTTGGGTTGCATGACGAAGGCGCGGACAGCTTCGGGTATCATGTCGGTCAGTCGCAACTTAAGCGATGCTTCGGACTCGAGTTCATCTGGCCCCGGTACATCGGGCATCGGCTCAGCGTGTTGCACACCGGATTCTTTCTGTTGAAAAGACGCCGTAAAATTTAGGATCGGCTTGCCCTGTTGGCTAGCGACGACGCGGCGGTTCGAGAAACTTCCGCCGTCAAAATCGCGCGCAATCGCGTAGTCAACCGGGTGATCTTCGCTGCCGCCGCGCAAGAAATAGGCGTGGAGCGAATGCGGCGCGCGGTCTTCTGCCACCGTGCGTTCTGCGGCAACGAGCGCCTGCGCGATTACCTGGCCGCCGAAAACGCGCCCGACGCCGCCAATTTTGCGCGGGCCTTGGAACAGGTCAGGACCGGTTTGTTCGACGTCGAGCAGCTGCATCAGATCGGCAACTAGCTTTTCGGGGGTCACAATGTCGCTCATGCTCGCGCCATTGCGGGGCGAGAGCAGATACGTCAACGCGTGTTCGACTTGTGCGTTCAGTGTTGACCGGCGAATTTGCGTAGGACACGCCAGCCGAATGCCTTCGCGCGGTTACGTTTGGGCCAGCGTCCGGGGGCTTTCGGACACAGGCCCCATAGCCGCAACTTCTTGTTGAACGCGCGCGCGTCCGCCTCTTCGTAAGACCACTCTGATCGCCACGTTATCGAAAGGGAAATCGAAGGTTCAGGGCCGTTTTTGACGAAATGAGGGGCCATGACTGGTACGAACATGGCCTCGCCAGGTGCCATCGGAAATTCGGCACCACCCGGTAGCATCGTGTCATTCCAGCGCAGCTCGCGCTTCCCGCCAGTGTGATAGCCTTCGTGCACTGTATCTGGGGCATAGCGTGAGTCACCTGCCGGAAACTGGGTCATCACCTTTAATCCGCGCAGCTGGAGCAGCACATTGTGTTCCGGATCAAAATGATAGGGCGTAACAGCGCCGGGCGATGAGACAAAAACATAGCCCTGCAACCTCATCATCGCGCCGGTCTTCGCCTCAATTTCGGGGCGAATTTCGCTGAGTAGACTGTCAAGCAACGCCGCATATTCGGCGTTCTGTTCAATGTTTTTGAGCACCGCCCACGATGCTGAACTGTCAATACTGCGGATGGTATCGCCGATGGGAACGCCTGTCGGCTCTGGCTTGCCATCAACACCGATGGGCTGGTTGGCTCCGTTGTATTCAACTGAACTCTTCGGCAGCGATTCAGCGAGTGTGGCGAGCGATTCGAGGGTCAGCAACTGGTGCGCGCCAAGACTGTGCGCAAGAATATGCGGCACCTCTGGATAATTCACAGCGAAAGCGCGCCGGGCTTCGGGCGAAAATACACTCACAGGGCTGGTCCCTTGCGGACGTTGCGCGTTTCAAAACGCAGGATCGTTGCAAACACAGCGCGGCGTATCTTGCCGCCTATAGCGATCGACATGCGCCCCACTGCGCGGCGTTCACGCCAAATATGGTCGATCATCGGATGGTCAGCCGCAGCGCAGCTATCGCACCATTCGATGCCGCTGTTTTGCAAAGCCGCCAAATTTTCACGCTGGAGCAGCACGCCGGGGGAGAATCGAGAATAATCTTCGTTATAGGCGGTTTTGAACGAGAACGCGCCGGGGGCGGCAAGGAAACTGGCGAGCATGGCGATGGGCGCGCCATCAAGGGTGATGGTCATGCGTTCGAGTTTTTCGCGCAGTGCCGCGCCCTTAAGGGACTCGCAGAACAAGGCTGCGGTGGCTGGGTCGCCCGCCATTGCGGAACCGGCTTGACCTTTCCAGCCGCGCGCCTCGAGTTTGAGGAAAGCATCAGTCCAATCGGACAAATTTTCGTCGCCGGACTGCCGGTCAATAACGACAGTTCCCAACTCCGAAAGGCGGTTGAACTGCCGCCGCAATTCCTTGCGCTTCTTGCCGCTCAATGAGGCTTCGAAATAGGCTTCTGGTGATTGATCTGAGGCGAGCATTGCCCGGTCTTCACGATGCACGAGCGCGGCCCGGCGATCTTGCTCGGTAAGAACGGTGCCGAGTGCGCGATACACCGGCGAATCTAAAGGAAGCTGGCTCAAGTGCAGGAATAGGCCCGCACCCGGATTGCGATCCGCCCAATTCAGCAGCGCGCGCCAAAACGCTGGTTCCTGCCCCGTAGCAATCAACGGTAAGCCGAGGAAGCAATTGCTATGTTGCCATGCGCTCAGATGGGGCAGGGGGCGGCCGTAGTATTTGGTTTCAAGTCGTAGCGGCATGAGGCCGAGCCATTCGCCATCGGATTCGAGGATTAGCAGCCGCACCTTGTGGACGGGGTCAAACTCCCTAAGCGC
>JAYVNC010000316.1:0-3113 GCA_043758655.1 Novosphingobium sp. | reverse complement strand
GAAACAGCGACATAGGTTTCATCCTCGATAAAGAGCAAGTCAAACCGGGCCTCATCATCTTTCGCAGGGGCGATGTCGGGCACGACCTTTATTACTGCCGGGTTCGAATCCAGAACGAGGATCGCTACAAGATCATCGCGCTGCGGACGCCGGATCGGCAAACAGCGCGCGACCTCGCGATGGATCAGGAGGCCGATATCCGTTTTTGAGTGAAGCATGATGTCCCTGTGTTCAATCGTCCCTTTTCGCAGGTCGCCGAAGAGTATGCCGACGCACAGCAGCGGCGGGCGAACGCGGGCGAGGTCAGCCAGGGGCGGGCCATGAATGTCAAAAACAAGGTCAGCGGGCCGCTCAATCTCTATGTCGGCAGCAGTCAGATTCATTTGGTCAGTCAGGAGCGCTGGTCTGAATATCCACTATGACGGCGCGAGAATGGCGTCGGTCACCGGGCCGGCATCATCAGCGATTCCACCATTCGGATCGAGATGAGCATCTTTGCCACTATCATGAACTATGCGGTCAGCAAGCGCTATGTGCCCGCCCACCATCGGTTCGAGGGCATGCCAAAACTTAAAACAAACCGGCGTGATGAATTCACGCTGGAGGAATACCGCAAGCTGCACAGCGCCGGCCGCAAATGGATGAAGGAGGCGACCACGCCGCAGGGCGTCTGGTATCGCCAGATGTGCTACAATTTCATTCCGATCATGTGCAACACAGGGATGCGGCCAGTTGAAGCCAAAAATATGCGTTGGCGCGACATCACTACAGCACGTGACAAGGATGGCAGCGACATTCTGGTCATTTATGTCCAGGGCAAGGGCAAGATGCGTAAGCTGATCGCGCCCAAGAGCGTCGGCGAGTATCTTGATCGTGTTCGCGCGCATTCCAAGGCGACCAAACCCGATGATGCGGTTTTTACGATCATCAATGGCAAGCCCGCAGTCTGGCAATACCGCGATACAGTCGAGGAATTGCTGAAATATGCAAACCTGAGTGATGGGCCAAGCGGTATTCCCAGAACAACCCATTGCTTCCGCCACACCTATGCGACGTTCAGGCTTTCCGCAGGGGTTGATGTTTACATCCTTGCCCAGCAAATGGGCACTTCAGTCAAGATGATCGAACAGCATTATGGCCATGTGAACACGATCAAGCATGCCGACCGCGTGTTGATGGGCATTGGCGGATGGGAAGCGATGCACACCGAAATGGACGCATAGATCGACGAGCAGGAAGCGAGGGCAAAGGCCGCGCAGTCGATCAAGGCAAAGCAGCCTACGACGCCGGGCGTCAGCAGAAGCTAGCAAGAACGCGATTTCGGAAATCAAGCGACCGGCCCGGGAACGCCGAAACAGTGGTCATGCCTTCAACCAAACCTGCGAAATTGCCAGTGCACCGCTGGTGCTTCTCGATTGGGAATGTCTCCAAGCGGGCGTTGGATTAAGGATGCGCCGAGCCTCTAGCAACCCCTATGCCCGCGTCTTGCTGCCCGATGCACCGCTGGTGCGCCTAATCGGCAGATCTAATGCTATGACCTACCTTGGCTTACACCGCCGACTTGCGCGGAAGTTTACAGCAGTCCGGCATAGGCAGTGACTTGCACAATTTCTTACACAAATCGCGTGTCGGAACGCCTTTTTCACCGCACTGGATTTTTGCTCGTGAAGCAAGCCCGGCGATCACAGGTTTTATTTGGTAGTCTCGACAGACTCAAAGACGGAGTGAATGACATGCAGATCGACCAAATCCCGCTCGACCGGCTCTCGGTTAGCAAGGCCAATATGCGCGCGGGCAAGAAGCCGCCCGATGTGGCCGACATTCTCCCCTCGGTGATCCGGCGCGGGGCAATCTCGCCGCTGTTCGTGCGGCCTAATTGTCAGGACGGCCATTTCGAGATCGTTGCGGGCAAGCGCCGCTATTTCGCCAGCCTTGAGGCGGCGAAGCAGGGCCAGGACGCATTGACCCTGCCGTGCATCGTCTTGGCCGATGGCGACGATGCCGATGCGCTTGAAGTGTCGATGATCGAGAACATGCTGTGGCAAGCCCCCGATCCGGTGACCCAATGGGAAAGCTACACGCGGCTGGTAAAGGAAGGGCGGACGGTGGAGTCCATCGCCACGACCTTCGCGCTCACCGAATTGCAGGTGAAGCGCATCCTCGCGCTCGGCAATCTCTTGCCGCGCATCCGCGAAGCCTTCCGCGCCGAGGAGATCGACACCGAGACGATCCGCCATCTGACCCTTGCCACCAAGGCGCAGCAAAAGGCATGGCTGGCGCTGTTCGTGGGCGAGGATTCTTATGCCCCGCGCGGGCAGCAGTTGAAGGCGTGGCTGTTCGGCGGCGGCGCGATTTCGGTCAAGGCGGCGCTGTTCGACATGGCCGACTATTCCGGCCAGATCGTCGCCAACCTGTTCGAGGAGGACGGCTATTTCGTCGACAGCGATGCCTTTTGGGCCGCGCAACAGGCCGCAATCGACGCGCGAAAGGACGCTTACCTCGAAGACGGCTGGAGCGCGGTCGAGATCGTCCCGCCGCAGTCGCATTTCTCGACTTGGGAGTATGAGAAGGCTTAGAAGCGCAAAGGCGGGCGCGTCTATATCGTCGTCAACAATCGGGGCGAGGTGGCCTTCCACGAGGGCTATGTTACCAGCAAGGAAGGCCAGCGGCTGCGGAAAGCCGAAGCCGAGGGCAAGGACGTTGCCGCCCTGCCCAAGATGGTGCGGCCCGAACTGACTTCGACCTTGACCAGTTATGTCGATTTGCACCGCCATGCGGCAGTGCGGAACGAACTCGCGGCGCATCCGTCTGTCGCGCTGCGGGCGATGGTCGCCCATGCCATCGCGGGTTCGCCGCTGTGGCGGGTCGAGGTGCAGAGCCAGCACACCCGCAACGATGCGGTCAACGAGTCCATCGAAACCAGCGTTGCCGAAGCCAAGTTCGACGAGCGCCGCCGCGCGGTGATCGCCTGTCTCGGCTTCGATCCCGAACGCGAGACGGTGGCGAACTGCACCTTCTCGCGCAGCGCCATCGGCCCTTTGGTCGAGCGGCTCTTGGAGGTGCCGGATGCCGTGGTCATGGAGATCGCGGCGGTGGTCATGGCCGAGACGCTG
>JAYVNC010000315.1:0-3119 GCA_043758655.1 Novosphingobium sp. | reverse complement strand
GGGTCTCCGGGCAGGGTTGCGTTGGCAATACGCTCTGGCGGGCGTGCGGTGAAGCGGGACAACTCGGGGGCGGGGCGGCTAGGCTGGCGGGCATGTGGATGCGTGTGACCGATCCGGGCTGCGTGGCGGGGGTGGACGAGGCCGGGCGGGGGCCGCTGGCCGGGCCGGTGGTGGCGGCGGCGGTGATTTTGGGGGCCAGTCCGCCGCAGGGTCTGGACGATTCCAAGAAGCTCTCGGCCAAGCGCCGTGCCGCGTTGGAACCGCAGATTCACCAGACTTGCCGCTGGGCATTGGGCATAGCCTCGGTCGAAGAAATCGATCACATCAACATCTTTGCCGCGACAATGCTGGCGATGACACGTGCGGTTGCAGCGCTTATGGAACAGCTTAACAGCGCAGGTTGCGAGGTGCTGATCGATGGCAACATGACCCCGGAAGGGCGCACAGAAGGCTGGTGCTGGCCCGCCCGCGCCATCGTCGGGGGTGATGCGCTGGAGCCGTGCATTTCCGCCGCATCAATCCTCGCCAAAGAACACCGCGACCGGCTGATGCGCGCGGCTGCGGCCGATCATCCGCACTACGGCTGGGAACGCAATATGGGCTATGGCACCGCCGAGCACCTAACAGCCTTGCGCCAGCACGGCCCAACCCAACACCACCGTCGTAGCTTCGCACCGGTTCGGCAATTGCTGCTGATCTGAATTATTTTTGCGTTTGAGTCCGCGCAGCCACACCACCACATGTTGAGTCCTCGCCGAATCTAGGGGCTCTACATGGTGTGCCGGACTCGTTACGTTCTCATTTAACTGACCGCGGTTTGCCACTGAATCACAAGGATTCCTTGCGAGTCGCGACTTGACGTGAGGCTGTGGATAACTCACCCTGTGAGGCTCATCGGGGGAATTTGAACGATCATGGCACGGGCAATGTTGAAAGAACGCGCGCGCGCGCCTCAAGTCATGGTTGATCTACGCGCGGAGCTGCCGCTGGGGACCATCATACCGGGTGACTGCGTCGAAGCGATGCGCAGCCTGCCGAGCGCCTCTGTCGATCTGATCTTCGCCGATCCGCCCTACAACATGCAATTGGGCGGTGATCTTTCGCGGCCTGACGGCAGCCACGTTGCAGCAGTAACCGATCACTGGGACCAGTTCGACAGCTTTGCAGTATATGACAAATTTACCCGCGAATGGCTCACCGAAGCGCGCCGCGTGCTCAAGCCGCAGGGGGCGATCTGGGTGATCGGTTCCTATCACAATATCTTCCGGGTGGGCGCGATGATGCAGGATATGGGTTTCTGGATCCTCAACGACGTGGTGTGGCGCAAGGCCAATCCGATGCCCAATTTCAAGGGCACACGCTTCACCAACGCCCACGAAACGCTGATCTGGGCGTCAATGGGCGAGAAGGCGCGCTACACCTTCAACTACACCGCGATGAAGACGCTGAATGACGAATTGCAGATGCGGTCTGACTGGGTTCTGCCGATTTGCTCAGGCGCAGAACGGCTCAAGAAGGATGGCACCAAGGTTCACCCGACGCAAAAGCCTGAGGCGCTGCTTTACCGAGTAATGCTGGCGACAACCAATAAGGGCGATGTCGTGCTCGATCCGTTTTTCGGCACCGGCACCACTGGCGCGGTGGCCAAACGGCTGGGCCGGAACTGGATCGGCTGCGAGCGCGAGAGCATCTATACCGAAGCGGCGCTGGAACGGATCGAAATGGCGCTGCCTTTGGATGAGAGCGCGCTGACAACAATGCAAAGCCCGCGCTCGGCCCCGAAGGTGGCTTTCGGGACTTTGATTGAGACAGGCTGGATCGCTGCGGGGACGACGCTGACTGACAAGAAACGCAAGTTGAGCGCCACGGTGCGCGCTGATGGCTCGCTGGTTTCGGAGTTAGAGATTGGTTCGATCCACGGGCTGGGGGCAAAGCTGCAAGGCGCGCCCGCCTGCAACGGTTGGACCTTCTGGCATATTGAGCACGAGGGCGAGTTGAAGCCGATTGATGCGGTTCGCCAGTTGTACCTGCTGGCGACGGAGGACTAAATCTCACTCTACCTCCGCCCCATTGCCCTCGCCGAGAGCCCTCAGAGCGAGGAGGGCGATGCGCTGCGGCTGGCGGGCGGGCTGGTCTATGCCAGCCGTTTCGCGCTGATCGAGCGTGAGGGCGGCAAAATTACTGCGCGCACCCGCTATTCTGCACGCGGACTCGAATCCGCGCTGCCCGGCTTGCCTGACGAAGCGCGCGTCCAGTACGAGGCCCTCAAAGCCCCACGCCCCTCCCTGCAATGCGGCGCGCGCACCATTCGCCTCGATCAGCCGCAGGTCATGGGGATTCTCAACGTCACGCCCGACAGCTTCTCCGATGGCGGCGAATTCCTCGATAAGCCCGAAGTCGCGCAGGCGCATGCTGCCGCGATGTTGGAGGCAGGCGCGGCGCTGATTGATGTTGGTGGCGAAAGCACACGGCCGGGTGCGGCAGCGGTGTGGGAGGGCGACGAGCTCAAACGCGTGATCCCGGCGATTGAGCACCTTGCCGCAATGGGCGCAGCAATCAGCGTCGATACCCGCCGCCCGGCGGTGATGGAAGCAGCGCTGGCGGCGGGCGCGCATGTCATCAACGATGTTTCCGCGCTGCGCCACGACCCGCGCAGTCTGCAATTCGCCGCCGCATCGGGCGTGCCGGTAGTGCTTATGCACGCGCCGGGTGAGGGCGAGAACCTGCACACTGATGGTACCTATGTCGATGTCGTACTCGACGTGTTCGAGTGGCTCAAAGCCCGCCGCGACGCCGCGATTGTCGCAGGAATAGCGCAAGAACGTATCATTCTCGATCTCGGCATCGGCTTCGGCAAAACCGTGGCGGAAAACCTCGCGCTGATTAACGCGCTGCCGCTGTTCCACGCGCTGGCCCAGCCGCTGCTGCTCGGTGCCAGCCGCAAACGCATGATCGGCGCGCTGTCTAATGAGGCGGCATCACACCAGCGGTTGGGCGGGAGCCTGACGCTGGCGATGAAGGCGATGGAGGCTGGTGTGCAATTGCTGCGTGTTCACGATGTGCCCGAGACGGTGCAGGCGGTCCACGTGTGGCGCGGTATGAGGGACGCGGCGCTGACC
>JAYVNC010000314.1:0-9738 GCA_043758655.1 Novosphingobium sp. | reverse complement strand
CCGAGCTGGCTGATGATTCGGCGCTGCCGTTTTCTTCGCGGCGGGTGAAGCCTGCGGCGGCGGCGATCACGCCGATTTCGCATGCTCGCCCGGCTTATCAATCGCTTGCTGCGGAACCCGCTGTGAACGTTGAGGCAGCACCTTCGGCCGATATTGAAGCGCTGCTTTCAGAACGCGATTCGCAAATTGCTGAACTTCAGCAAGCGGTGCTCGAACTGGCGAACGGGCGCGGGTCTGACGATCATGCGCCGTTTAATTCCGAAGCTGCCCCGGCGCAGGTCACCGCGCTCAATGATCGGATTGCCGAGCTGGAATCGCGGCTGGTTGAGCAAGAGCAGACCGTTCGCCACACGCTGGCGATGTTGGTCGAATGGCTTGAGACCGATCAGCAGATCGCTGCCTGAATTATCTGGAAGGGGCCGTTTTGGCCGTTGCGCCGATCATCAATGGCCTCTCGGTGGATGTCGAGGAATGGTTTCAGGTCGGTGCCTTTGAAAAGGTGATCGACCGGGACGGCTGGTCTGCGCTGGCATCGCGGGTCGAGGCGAACTGCGATCTGATTTTGGCGCTGTTCGCCGATGCCGGGGTGAAGGCGACGTTCTTTACGCTTGGCTGGGTCGCTGAACGTCACCCGGCGATGATGCGCCGAATGGCTGATGCAGGCCATGAAATTGCCAGCCACGGTTGGGACCATGCGCGGGTGTTTACGCTTGGCACGGCGGCCTTTGCTGAAGATTTGCGGCGTTCACGTGGGGTGATTGAGCGGACTTCCGGACAAGCGGTCACCGGCTACCGCGCACCAAGTTTTTCCATCGATCAGCGCACGCCGTGGGCGTTTGAGGTGCTGGCCGAGCAGGGCTACACCTATAGTTCGAGTGTCGCCCCGATTGCGCACGATCATTATGGCTGGCGCGCGGCACCGCGTTTTGCTTTCCGGCCTTTGGCGGATTCGGCCTTGCTCGAAGTGCCGGTGACAACGGCGGAATTTGCCGGACGGCGGCTGGCGGCTGGCGGCGGCGGATTTTTCCGCGTGTTGCCCTATGCTTTCAGCCGCTGGGCGATTGGACAGGTGAATGGCCGCAATGGCAGGCCGGCGGTTTTCTATTTCCATCCGTGGGAGGTCGATCCCGATCAGCCGCGCGTTGCCAATGCGCCGCTGAAATCGGTGCTGCGGCATTACACCGGGCTGGATGGCATGGCGGACAAGCTGCGGCTGCTGCTGCGCGATTTCGCCTGGGGGCGGATGGATGAACTGGTGGCGATTGAAGCGGCGCGGATTGTTGAATCTAGGCTTGCGGCATGAACGCGCCCTTCATTCCGGAGCGGGTTACTGCGCGGTTGGTCGACCCGGCTGATGCGGTTGAGGCGGCACGGATCGGCGCATTTCTGGCCGATCACGCCGGGACGACGCCATTCCACCAGCCCGAATGGATCAATGCTGTCGCCAAGGGGACCGGCAACCGGGCTTTGGCGTTGGTGGCCGAGCGCGGCGAGGCGATCTGCGCCTATCTGCCGCTCAACGAAGTGCGCTCGCCGATATTCGGCGCGGTGCTGGCATCGAGCGGTTTTGCGGTTGGCGGCGGTCTGCTGACTGTGGGCTGCGATGGCGATACGATATTTGCGGCGGTGGAAGAACTGGCGCTGCGACGTTCATGCCCGGCCATTGAACTGCGTGGCGGCGAAATGCCTGAAGCGCGCGAGGGCTGGGAGCTCAAAACCGATTCGCATTGCGGGTTCATTCGCGCTCTCGCGGCCAGCGATGAAGAAGAACTGCTTGGAATACCGCGCAAGCAGCGGGCCGAGGTGCGCAAGGGGCTTGAGCAAGACCTGACAATCGAGATCGGCAGCTCGCCAAAGGATCGCGCGGCGCACTATGCGGTTTATTCTCAATCGGTGCGAAATCTGGGCACACCAGTGTTCCCGCGCGCGCTATTCGATGCAGTGCTCGATGGCTTTGGCGCGGCGGTGGATATTCTCACCGTGCGCCATTTGGGCGAGCCGGTGGCCTCGGTGCTCTCGCTGTATCATCGCGGCGCGGTGATGCCCTATTGGGGCGGCGGCACGTTGGCGGCGCGGCGGCTGCGGGCCAATGACCGGATGTATTTTGAACTGATGCGCCATGCGCGCGCGCGCGGTTGTTCGTCGTTCGATTTCGGTCGGTCAAAAACCCACAGCGGCGCCTACGATTTCAAGCGCAACTGGGGCTTTGAGCCGCAGCCGCTCAGCTACGTCACATGGACCGCGCCGGGGTGCGCGCGGCGCGATGCTGACCCCACCAGCGCCAGACATGCCGCGCAAATCGCGCTGTGGCGGCGGCTGCCGTTGCCACTCGCCAATTTTCTGGGGCCGATGATCGCCAAAGGGCTCGGCTGATGTCCGAGATTCTGTTCCTTTGCCACCGCATCCCGTTCCCGCCTGACCGGGGCGACAAGATCCGCTCACACCATGTGCTAAAAGCCTTGGCGAAGCTCGCCAGAGTGCATGTGGCGACCTTCGCGGATGATGACGGCGATTGTGCTGCACGGCGTGATCTGCAAGCTGTGGCAGCGTCGAGTTACGTGGCGGATCGCCGTCTATCGATGCCGCTCGCGGGGGCGCAGGCGGTGCTTTCAGGAAAGCCCGTTAGCCTCACCGCATTCCGCGATACCGGGCTAACGGACTACGTTCGGGACGCGCTCAAAACGCGTAATATCAGCGCGATCTATGTGTTTTCAGGCCAGATGGGGCAATATGTCCCGGCGAACTGGCGGGGAAAGCTGGTCATCGATTTCGTCGATGTCGATTCGGCGAAGTTTGAAGCCTATGCGCAGGCGGGTAACCCTGTGATGCGCCTCATCAACGCGCGCGAGGGCCGTTTGCTCAAGGCCGAGGAAGCCCGGCTCGCTGCGCGCGCGGATGACAGCTTGCTGGTCTCGGATGAGGAGGCGGCGCTGTTCTCGTCGCGCCTGCCAGCCCCCGCCAATGTCCGCGCGTTGTATAACGGCATTGATACCCGAACCTTTGATCCTTTCACCATGCTTCCCGAGCCAAAGCTGGCCGCGTTCCCCGCGCCGCGGCTGATATTCACCGGGCAGATGGACTATCCGCCAAACGTTGCCGCCGTTCAGCGTGCGGTGAAGCGTCTGATACCGCGTATCCGTGCGGTTTTGCCTGAGGCGAGCTTCCACATCGTCGGCCGCAATCCTTCGGCTGAGGTGCTGGCGCTCGATGGCGTGGAAGGGTGCAAAGTCTGGGGCAGGGTGGATAATGTTGCCGCCTACCTGCGCGCCTGCGACCTTGCGCTGATCCCGCTCGAAATCGCGCGCGGGGTGCAGAACAAGGTGCTTGAGGCGATGGCGATGGCGATGCCGGTGGTCGTTTCGCGCGGCGCAGCAACCGGAATTGGCGCTACCGAAGGCCGCGAGCTGGCAATCGGCGATGATGATGATGCGCTGGTGCGTCAGGCAATCAACCTGCTGCGCAATCGGCAGAAAGCGATGACCATGGGCTTGGCCGCGCGGCGATACCTCGAACAGAACCGCAGCTGGGCTGCTGCACTTGCGCCATTACCCGGCCTGATCGGTTTTCCCCCGAGGGGGATTAGTGATGCCGCCTGAGGCTTTGGTCCCCCGGAAACCTCTCAGCCTAGGCTGGTCGGAATTGACACCGGCTTGGCGGATGTCGTTGCCCGCGCTGGCCGTCGCATGGCTCGCGCTGATCGTTATTTTTACCCGCGATTGGCTGGCGATGGGCGATCAGTGGTGGAACACTTCGACCTATACCCACGTCCTGCTGATCCCGCCCATAATCGCATGGCTGGTGTGGCAGCGATGGCCGCAACTGCGGCAGCTGGAACCACAAGGCTGGTCACCCGGGCTGCTCGCTTTCGCGGGCGCGCTGCTGCTGTGGGTGTTGGGAGCATTTGGCGGGATTAACCTGTTCCGGCAGGCGGGAGCGGTGGCAATGCTGGCCGCCACCACGCTCGCTTTGCTTGGTCCCAAAGCGGGCCGCGCCTTGGCCTTCCCGCTATTCTATATGGCATTTTTGGTTCCATTTGGCGATGAACTGGTGCCGCCGTTGCAAATGATAACCGCCAAATTGACTATCGCTTTGGTGCAGCTCACCGGCGTTCCGGCGACAATTGATGGCGTGTTCATCAATACTCCCGCCGGATTGTTTGAGGTTGCAGCAGCCTGTTCGGGGGTAAAATTCCTCATCGCGATGATCGCTTTCGGGGTGCTCGCCTGCCACGTATGCTTTCGCACATGGAACCGCCGTGCAGCGTTTATGGTTCTGTGTATTGTCGCGCCGATACTGGCCAACGCGGTGCGCGCTTGGGGTACGGTTTACATCGCGCAATATATCGGCGCGGAGCGCGCAGGCGGCTTTGACCATATCATTTACGGCTGGTTTTTCTTCGCGCTGGTGATCGCGCTGGTGATCGCAATGGGCTGGAAATTCTTTGATCGCGATGCCGCCGCGCCGATGGCCGATGTCGCGGCGATTGAGGCCTCGCCGGTGCTCGTCCGCCTCGCCGCCTATCAAACCGCACCGCGCACTGCGCTCGCGATAATGGCCGCGATGCTGGTCATCGCGCAGGTGTGGTTTCACGTCGCTGAGAACCTCTCTGCCAAGCTGCCCGCGCAGGCGTACCTTCCGGAAGTGGCAGGCTGGCACCGGATCGACTACACCCCCGCCACATGGTGGGAGCCGCGCGCGAGCGGCGCTGAACACCGGCTGCTCGGGCGCTATGCCGATGACCATGGCCACACGGTCGACGTGTCCGTCGCGTTGTATTCGGGCCAGTCTGAGGGGCGTGAGGCGGGCGGTTTTGGCGAGGGGGCTTTGACCCCAGCTTCGGCTTGGCAGTGGCAATCGCCCGGCCCTGAAGTGACCGATGCGCAAAGCGACCGGCTGCTTTCGAAAACGTCGGTCGAGCGACTGGCGCAGACCACCTATCGCACCGGGTCGCTGCTCACCGGCAGCAATTCCCGGCTTCGACTGGCCAACCTTATCGATCGCATTGTGCTGCATCCCGCGCCAACGATGATGCTGATTGTCTCGGCGGAAAAAGTGCATGGCAACCAGCCTGCCGAGGCCATCGCCGCTTTCCGCCAATCCACTGAACCGCTTGCTCCGTGGATGGACCAGATCGCCGGGCTGAGGTAGCGACGGGCGATGTGCGGAATTGCCGGTATCTTTCATATTGCCACACCCAATCCGGTTGATCCCGCCCGAGTTGAGCGGATGTGCGACGCGATTGCACACCGGGGGCCGGATGGCTCAGGCGTGTGGACCGCGCTGGGGGTCGGGCTGGGGCATCGGCGTTTGTCGATCATTGATCTTGCCGGATCACCGCAACCCATGGCCTCAAGCGATGGCCGGGCGATGCTGGTTTTCAACGGCGAAATCTATAATTTTCGGGAACTTAGGGCTGAACTCGCCGCAGGCGGCGCCAAGTTTCGTACTGACGGCGATAGCGAGGTAATTCTGGCGGCATGGCAGCGCTGGGGACGTGATTGCGTGGCGCAGCTGCACGGCATGTTTGCCTTCGCGATCTATGATTTGCACGACCGCACGCTGTTTTTGGCGCGCGACCGGCTGGGGGTAAAGCCGCTGTTCTATGCCCAATTGCAAGATGGCTGCATCGCCTTTGCATCCGAACTGAAAGCGCTGGTTGCGCATCCGCAATTGCGCCGCGAGATCGATCCGCTGGCGGTGGAGGATTACCTAACCTGGGGCTATGTTCCCGACACGCGTTCGATCCTGAAAGGTGTGCGCAAGCTCCCCGCCGGACACTCACTGCTGCTGAAACACGAAGCGCCTCTGCCTAAGCCGGCGCAGTGGTGGGACATCAGTTTTGCTGATCGCCGCAAGGGCAAGCCCGCCGATCTTGAGGCGGAGCTGCTGCATCTGCTGCGCGAGGCGGTGACATCGCGAATGGTTTCGGACGTGCCGTTGGGGGCCTTCCTTTCGGGCGGGGTCGATAGCTCAAGCGTGGTTGCTCTGATGGCTGAGGCGAGTGGCCAGCCGGTGCGCACCTGTTCGATTGGCTTTGATGCCAAGGAGCTTGATGAGAGCGGCTATGCCCGGGCCGTGGCCGACCTGTTCGCCACCGATCATCGCAGCCGCACCGTTTCGCCCGATGATTTTGAGGCGGTCGATCAGCTCGCGGCGATGTTCGATGAACCCTTCGCCGATGCCTCGGCGCTGCCGACATGGCGCGTGTCCCAGTTGGCGCGCGAGACGGTGACCGTGGCACTTTCAGGTGACGGGGCGGACGAGGCCTTCGCCGGTTACCGCCGCCACCGCTTTCAATGGAGCGAGGACAGGGCGCGCGGGTTGCTTCCGCAGGCTATCCGGGGTCCATTGTTCGGTGGTCTTGGGGCGATCTACCCCAAGGCTGATTGGGCACCGCGCGGGCTGCGGGCCAAATCAACGCTGCTATCGCTCGCGGCATCGAGCGAGGAGGGCTATGCACGCTCGCTTTCAGTGACCACGCCCGAGCAGCGCGAGCAGCTGTATTCGCCCGATTTTCTCGTCTTGCGCGGCGATTACCGGGCTGAGGACGAGCTGGTGGCGCTGATGCGCGATGCCCCGGCACGATCAGGTCTCGACAAGGCGCAATATGCTGATCTGAAGTTCTGGCTGCCGGGTGATATTTTGACCAAAGTAGATCGCACGAGCATGGCGGTGAGCCTTGAAGCGCGCGAGCCACTGCTCGATCACCGGCTTATCGAATTCGCCGCCACCCTGCCAGAATCGCTGCGAATTCAAGGCGTTCAAGGCAAATGGCTGCTTAAGAAAGCGATGACGCGTTATTTACCTGATAAGATTCTGTATCGCCCGAAGCAGGGATTTGTCACGCCCATCGGCCAGTGGTTTCGCGGGCCTTTGGCGAGCGCGGCGCGAGGAATTTCTGAAAGCGCCGCGCTGGCGCGGACCGGGTGGTTCAGCCGTCCGGCACTACGAACGATGGCGGAAAATCACCTTTCCGGGGCATCCGACAACTCGCGCATCCTGTGGCAATTGCTGATGCTAGACAAGTCAATGACTTTGCTAGGTATCTGAAATTTTCCGCGTGGTGAAGGCGCCAGCCGGAGGATCGCTGCCAGCAATAACTTAACACCTCCTTTACCACCGTGATGCTAGAAAATCGCTGAAACAGGAGATTTTGGTTCCACCTCGATGCGCTCATTCTTGAAATCACCACTGATGATTTCTGTGCTGCTGGCAGTAATTGCCGCGCTAACGGGTGACGCGCGCGATATTGGTCACATGTATTGGAACCTGTGGTACAAGTTTGACGCACAAGCTGCACCGCCATCCTACGCCGTTGTTTCGTTGGATAATGGTGAGCCCAGCAGCCAGACTCAGGTTGGTGCATCCACCGAGCGACAGGCTGAACTGCTCAGCAAATTGCTAGCTTCAAAGCCACATCGGATTTTCTTTGATTACCCCGTTACAGCGGGATCGGACAGCCGCGGAGACAATTCGTTGAAATCGGCGATTGCGGCAGGTAGCGAAAAAATCGTTATGGTCGCACGAGGCGAGCGCGGAAAACTCCCAGGATTGCAGTCCATCCCGAAGACCAATTTTGTCCCCCCACCGGATACGCGGGTTGCCGCATCGGCTTGGTTTCTCAACATGTTCGACGCGGTGTTGAAAGCGCCACCTGCTGTGGAACATGGCGGACGTTTGTTACCCGCGGTAGCGCAAGTTGATCAACCATCGGTGATGTCGGACCAAATGGTGCACCCCTATTACCGGGTTGATCCCAGCACCGTGCCCGTTATCGGCGCGGATGATTTGTTATCGGGAACAGTACCGATCACGGCAGTGGCCAATCGCGATCTGTTTGTCACCAGAACGAACAAAAACCTCGATTCGTCAGTGGTCTATTTTGGTCACGGAATTGTCCCGGGAGCGATGGCCGACATTTCCAGTGCAACTGGCCTGTCAAAATTCCGCGCAGTTGATGTTGGCGGACAACCTATTTTGCTCCTGTTTGTCTTGATGGTGCTGTTCGTTGGCCGGCTGCGTGACAAATGGATGCGAACCAGCGCTACTGTGACTTTCATCGCGGCGCTCGCGTTCGGCCCGGGCATTTTCATGGACCTTGGATACGTTGCCGATGTCGGCGCGGCCATGCTCGCGGTCACAATTTATGTCCCGATGCAGATGTGGGCCAATTGGCGGCGCGAAGTGCAGCTTACCAGTGCATCATCGGGACTGCCCAACATTGAGGCGCTGGCAGCGGCAGACATTCCTGCGGGGATCGATGTCATCGCCATGCGAGTCAGCCATTATGAGCAGATGCTTGCCAGCCTGCCGCGTGAACTCCACGGTGATTGCGCGCGCCAAATTGCCCGGCGCATTGCCGTTACCGCCAACGAAGCGACCATTTACGATAATGGCAATGGGCATTTCGTTTGGCTTGTGCAGCCGTTCACGACAGACGCGCTTATCGCGCAGCTCGAAGGGTTGCGGGCGCTGTTCTCTGCCCCGCTGATGATTGCCGGACATATCCTTGATACCAACGTCCACTTCGGCCTCGATCGCAACGGCAGCAGTAAGCCGCTAAGCCGGATCAAATCAGCGATTGTCTGCGCCTCAGAAGCCGAAGCCCGGCTTAAGCTTTACGAGGAATTCGGCAGCCAGCGTCTGGCCGAAACCACCTGGGAGCTCTCGCTCCACGCCCGCATCGATAATGCACTGCACAATGGTGATATCTGGCTGGCGTTCCAGCCGCAGTTCGATCTGCGGACCGGAACGATCAACGCCGCCGAAACGCTTATTCGCTGGACCGATCCGGAGCGCGGCGCGATTCCACCTGATTCGTTTATCCTCCAGGCTGAGCGCGCGGGCCGCATTGATGCGATAACCTATTGGGTTCTCGAACACGCGATGATCGCAACCGAAGCATTGGAATCGCGCTATCGGCCCATTCAGTTGAGCGTAAACCTTTCTGCCTGGATGGTGGACCAGCCAAACTTGATCAGTGACATTACCGCGATTGTCCGGCGGCATCAGTTTGACTGTTCAAAACTCACCTTCGAGGTCACCGAAACTTTTTCCATGACCAACCGGCAAATGGCGAAGACGAATCTCGCCAGCCTGCGGGCCATGGGTTTTTGTTTGTCGATTGATGATTTCGGTACCGGGCAGGCCAGCCTTTCCTACCTTTCCGAAATTCCAAGCGACGAAATTAAACTCGACCGCCGGTTTATCATGGGTATCTCCACCGACAAGCGCGACCGCGCAATTGTTAGCTCAGTGATCCAGCTAGGCCACGCCTTAGGGCAATCGGTGGTGGCAGAAGGGGTGGAGGACGCGGCGACGCTAGAGGTGTTGCGACAGCTCGATTGTGATATTGCTCAAGGATATTACATCGGACGGCCAGTCCGGTTCGAACAGTTTACCGCCATGCTGACCGAGGACGACGAACAAGCCGTTGCCTGAATTTACGTTGCCGACTTGGCCTGGCCCTTCGGCTTCGCACTAGCCGCGAGCCCCAAATACTCCGAAATCCCGCTCATTATGGCGGGATTTTCTGTTTCTGGCGCAAGGAGATGGGGCTCTGCACTAGGATTTTAGCCGACCCGATAGTGCGCTGCAGGCCCCAATGCGGCTTGGCGATGATCGTTTGAACTTAACCACCAGCTTATACCAACCTGCATTGATCATGACCGACGCGCCCATTTGCGGCGTCCGATTGTCATGATGCGCCAGGGTTGATCGACGAGCTTGTTCCATGCC
>JAYVNC010000313.1:0-3138 GCA_043758655.1 Novosphingobium sp. | reverse complement strand
GGTGTGGACGCTCGGCATTCGCCTCGCTCCCCCTCCCCCAGCCCCTCCCCGATGGGGAGGGGGGTTTTGGTTGCGATTTGCCGCCGCCATCAGGCGTTTTTTCTGCGCGGTGGAAAGCCGGAACCTTGCGGCGACGCCTTGCGCCACGCCGACATCGGCGGGCAGCAGCGCGGCCAGTCTGCGCAGGGCATCGGGCGGCACCTCCTGCCGCATTTCCTCGGCTTCCAGCGCTGCCAGTCTCGCCACATCAGCCTCAGGCAGAACAACCCCCAGTACGCCAAGTTCAGCCATGCGCGCCACAGTCGGCGCGGGGTTTGGCAGGGCAAGAAGCGACATCATCTCCATGCCGATCCGCTCGCGCGACAGCCCTTTGAGCATTGCCGCGAGTTCGGCGCAGGCGGCCTCAGATGCGGCATCGGAGGGGAGCGATCCAAACCGCGCCTGAAAGCGGAAATAGCGCAGGATGCGCAGGTGGTCCTCACGGATGCGTTCATGCGGATCACCGATAAACCGCACCCGCCTTGCCTGAAGATCCTCCAGCCCGCCGAACCATTCAGAAATCTCGCGCGTGGCGGGATCGGCATAGAGCGCATTGATGGTGAAATCGCGCCGCGCGGCGTCGTCCTGCCACCTTTGCGCGAACTCCACCGTGGCGCGGCGGCCATCGGTGCTGACATCATGCCGCAGCGTGGTGATTTCCACCGGGCCGCCCGCCAGCAGCGCGGTGATAGTGCCGTGGGCGAGGCCGGTGGGCACGGTCTTGATCTTGGCGGCGGCGCACCGCGCAATGACTTCATCGGGCAGCAACGGTGTGGCGAGGTCAATGTCCTTCACCGCGATCCCCAGCAGCGTATCCCGCACCGCCCCGCCCACATAGCGCGCGTTGCCCGAGCCTAAAGCGGTGATGAGTGCGGCGAGGTCTTCGCGTTTGGTCCATGCGGCGGGGGGGAGTTTGGAGGTCATTATTGGCATCGCACAAAGGCACAAAGGCACAAAGAAGGAAGGAAAGAGTTGTTCGCGCAGAGGCGCAAAGGCGCAGAGGAGTGACGGTGCTTTGCGGCAAAGCCGTCTTCAAACTCTTCGCTCGCCGCAATACGTGAGGACTCCGAATTTGAAGGGCCTTTGGCCAAGTGCAACACAATCTCTGCGCCTTTGCGCCTCTGCGCGAACCACACTTCTTTGTGCCTTAGCGTCTTTGTGCGAGAACAAACTCTACCCATGCCAGTTCAACCGCCGCGACAGGTTCACGATCACCGCCGCTGTCACACCCCAGATGTGGTGCTCCTGCCAATCGATCTGGTAATAGGCGCGAATTGTTCCCTCCCATTCGACCCGCTGCTGCTCATGGTTAGCGGGATTGAGGACATGGGCAACCGGCGCTTCGAACCAGTGCGCAACTTCCATCGGGTTGGGGGTGATCTTGATGTCCGCCGGGACCACGCCGAGCACCGGGGTGATCTCAAAGCCTGAGTGGGTGCGATAGACGTCGCTGGTGCCGATTACGCGCACATGGTCTGCGTCGATGCCGAGTTCCTCGTGCGCCTCGCGCAGTGCTGCCTCAGTAGGTGTTTCGCCGGGATCGATCTTGCCGCCGGGGAAGGCGATCTGGCCGGGGTGCGCGCGCATATTGCTCGGGCGGTGGAGCAGGAGCATGCCGGGTGCCGCGCGCTCGGTAATCGCGACAAGCACGGCAGCGGGGGTGAACTGGGTGATACCCTCAAGCCGTTGATCGCCGAACAGCACCGGCGCATCGCCCGCGTGGCCCGTTTGGAAGAGGCTTTCAACGTGGGTGAACAGCGCGCTCACGCGGGGACCAACGAGAAGGTTGCGCCTTGGCTGGATACGGTGATGTGTTCTCCTTGTAACGCAAGTTCAATGAGTTGCGCGTAGGTGCTGCGATTGAGTCTAGCTTCGCAGCCGTGGCGTACGCTAAGGTAAAGTGCGGGAACATCGGGATCGCCTGCCGCGCGGATTGGGTGGTCCGGCCCGGCGATTACCGTGTCATCGGTGTTCAACCGGAAGGCGAGGGTATCGCCTTGGCTCACCACATCGACCGCAATAAACGCCGCATCATCAACCGCGATAGTCAGCTTCTCCGCCGGGGTGACCAGCCAGTGCTGCACCGCCGCATCGCGCATCAGCAGCGAGGCGAAGGCACGGATCATAGCGGGGCGAGTAATCTCTCCGCCCTGATGAAACCAGCGACCATCGGCGGCGATGCGCATCTCGCTGTCACCAGTGCGCTCGGGATGCCACTGATCAAGCGGCGGCAATTTGCGCGCCTCAACCAGCGCCGCGATTTCGGCGAGCGACAGGGCGGCAAGGTTGGGCGGCGGATCGTAGGGCATTGCGTAAGCGATGCCAGATCAGCGGTTCAGCGCCAAGGCCCCAGCATGCCCTTTTCCGGCAGCATCGCGGCGGTGCCTGAACGCACCAGCAGGCGGGTCTGTTCGAACGGGCCGGGCAGAGTCCAGCCACCGGTCGCAGTATTATTGAAACCCCAGAAGCGGCCGTAGTATTGAGGATCGCCGATCATCACCTGCGGCAAAGCGGCGCGCGGGTCGATTGCGGCAAGGCTGGCGGTCATCAGCGCCTTGCCATAGCCTGCGCCTTGCGCCTCGGGCAGCACGGCAACAGGCCCCACCATGATGAGCGGGACGCGCTTCCCTTCCGGCGTGGTCAGCGCCACTGGCCAGCACTGGATTGATCCGACCAGCATGTCTTCTTCATCGAGCGCGGCGAACGAAAGCCCGGGCAACCACTCGGTGCCTGCGCGGACATTATAGGCGGTGCGGGTTTTGCGGGTCGGTTCAAAGGCGCGGTCGAGCAGCGCTTCGATGAGCGCGGAATCGACCTGATCGAGGGGGATGATGTTCGCCATAAGAGGCGCGCCGATAGGCAAGCGGTGGGGCGCGCGCAATCGAAAGGTGGATAAGCGCACCTGTGCGGCTTGTATGGCGCGTTATTGCGGCGCGATTAGACTACGATGGAGCCACTATTTTTTGCGAGCCAAGGACTGACGATCGGCGTCGATGAGGCGGGGCGGGGGCCGCTGGCCGGGCCGGTGGTGGCCGCGGCGGTGATTTTGGGGGCCAGTCCGCCGCAGGGTCTGGACGATTCCAAGAAGCTCTCGGCCAA
>JAYVNC010000312.1:0-3138 GCA_043758655.1 Novosphingobium sp. | reverse complement strand
ATTATTGATAATTTATCCGCCACAGATTTGAGCGACGAATTGTGCAGTTTACGCGATAGGACGTGCGCAGCAAAGATGCAGCATTTCTTTGGGCAGCTTCACCGGCGTGCATTTACCCCCGGCAAGATGATCCCATTCGGCTTGACATGCTGCACCGCAACACTATCTGAGGCGCCGGGCCACGCGGTCCCAACGCCGCGCGAGCTCTCTGTAAGGAGAGACTACAATGACTGCTTTGTTACCCGCGCTCAAACCCGCGCGTCCGTTCTTCTCTTCCGGTCCCTGCGCCAAGCCGCCGGGCTGGTCCGCCGAAAAACTTGCCACTGGGTCGCTAGGCCGCTCGCACCGCGCCAAGATCGGCAAGACGCGCCTCCAGTACTGCATCGATCTGATGCGCGAGGTGCTCCAGCTTCCTGATAGCCACCGCATTGGCATCGTCCCTGGCTCGGATACCGGCGCGTTCGAAATGGCGATGTGGACCATGCTCGGCGCGCGCGGCGTGACAGCGCTGGCGTGGGAAAGCTTCGGCGATGGCTGGGTAACCGATGCGGTCAAGCAGCTGCACTTGGAACCCACCGTGATGCGCGCCGACTATAGCCAGTTGCCCGATCTCGACAAAGTCGATTGGTCGGACGACGTGCTGTTCACCTGGAACGGCACTACCAGCGGTGTCCGCGTTCCCGATGGCGAATGGATCGCTGCCGACCGCGAAGGGCTGTCCTTCGCAGATGCCACCAGCGCGGTTTTTGCCTATGATATTCCGTGGGACAAGATCGATGTCGCCACCTTCTCGTGGCAGAAAGTGCTAGGCGGCGAAGGCGGCCACGGCGTTCTGATCCTCGGCCCGCGGGCGGTTGAACGTCTTGAAAGCTACACCCCAGCATGGCCCCTGCCAAAGGTGTTCCGCCTCGTCTCCAAGGGCAAACTCACCGAGGGCGTGTTCAAGGGTGAGACGATCAACACCCCGTCGATGCTCGCGGTCGAGGACGCGATTTTCGCGCTCGAATGGGCGAAGAGCGTCGGCGGTGCCGAAGGCTTGCAAGCGCGTTGCACTGCCAATGCAAATGCGCTGGCAAAGATTGTGGCGTCGCGCGATTGGCTTGGACATCTGGCGGTCGATCATGGCACGCGGTCAAAGACTTCGGTCTGTTTGACGGTCGAAGATGCCGACGAAGCCTTCATCAAGGAGTTCGCCGCGCTGCTCGAAAAAGAAGGCGCAGCCTATGACATCGCCGGTTACCGCGATGCCCCGCCGGGCCTGCGGATCTGGTGCGGCGCGACTGTCGACACCGCCGACATCGAAGCACTCGGGCCTTGGCTCGATTGGGCTTACGCTACTCTCAAATCATAACGTCATCCCGGCGCAGGCTGGAACCCAGTCAAACAAATTGACGCCGCGTCGCGTCAGATTTTTCAGAGTCCGGGCCCCGGCCTCCGCCGGGGTGACGGACCACCAAGGAACAACAAAATGACCAAACCCCGCGTACTCATTTCCGACAAGATGGACCCTAACGCCGCCCGCATTTTTGAGGAGCAGGGCTGCCAGGTCGATGTAATCACGGGTGAAACCCCCGAACAACTCATCGCCCGCATTGGCGATTACGATGGCCTCGCGATTCGGTCCTCAACCCGGGTGACCAAGGAAGTACTCGCCGCCGCGACCAATCTCAAGGTTATAGGCCGCGCCGGAATTGGCGTCGATAATGTCGATATTCCGGCGGCATCGGCACAGGGCGTCGTCGTGATGAACACGCCGTTCGGCAATTCGATCACCACCGCCGAACACGCCATCGCGCTGATCTTCGCGCTCGCCCGTCAAATCCCAGCGGCAAATGCGCAGACGCAAGCCGGACTGTGGCCGAAGAACGGCTTCATGGGCGTGGAAGTTACCGGCAAGGTACTCGGGCTAATCGGCGCGGGCAACATCGGCTCGATCGTCGCGGCGCGCGCGCTCGGCCTCAAGATGAAGGTTGTCGCCTTCGATCCGTTCCTCACCGAAGACCGCGCGATTGAAATGGGCGTCGAAAAGGTCGAACTTGATGGACTGTTGGCCCGCGCGGATTTCATCACGCTGCACACGCCCTTGACCGACCAGACTCGCAATATCCTGAGCAAAGAAAACCTTTCAAAAACCAAGAAGGGTGTGCGGATTATCAACTGCGCGCGCGGTGGTTTGATTGATGAGGCGGCGCTGAAGGAAGGCCTCGATTCGGGGCATATTGCCGGGGCGGCGCTCGATGTGTTTGTTTCTGAACCGGCCAAAGAATCGCCGCTGTTCGGCACGCCAAACTTTATCTGCACCCCGCATCTTGGAGCCAGCACCACCGAAGCTCAGGTCAATGTCGCGCTGCAAGTTGCTGAACAGATGGCCGATTATCTGGTCAATGGCGGCGTCACCAATGCGCTTAACATGCCGAGCCTGTCCGCCGAGGAAGCGCCGAAGCTACGTCCCTATATGGCGCTCGCCGAAAAGCTCGGCAGCCTCGTCGGCCAGCTCACCACCAGCACTATCCAGCGCATCTCAATCCACACTGAGGGCGCGGCGGCAGAGCTTAATGCCAAGCCGATAGTGGCTGCCGTTCTCGCCGGGTTCCTGCGGGTGCAATCAGACTCGGTGAACATGGTCAACGCGCCATTCCTCGCTAAGGAACGCGGGCTTGAAGTGCGCGAGGTGAAAACCGAAAAGGCGGGCGATTACCACACGATGATCCGCGTTTCGGTGAAGACCGATGCGGGCGAGCGATCGGTGGCGGGTACACTGTTTTCGAACAGCGAACCGCGTCTTGTAGAATTGTTCGGCATCAAAGTTGAGGCTGAACTCACCGGACACATGATGTACATCGTCAACGAAGACGCGCCGGGGTTCATCGGCCGTATCGGCACGCTGCTCGGTGAAAACAGCATCAACATCGGCACCTTCAACCTTGGCCGCCGCGAGGCGGGCGGCGAGGCGATCCTGCTGCTCTCGGTCGACAGCCGGGTGCCCGCATCGGTGTTAGAGACCGCGCGCGCGGTTCCAGGGGTCAAGCGGGTAATGGCGCTGGCGTTTTAGGGTGGGGCGTTGCGCGGGTGCTTCGACAAGCTCAGCATGAGCGGGGTTTGTTCTTGGTAGAGTTTGGCGACTGTCCAACAGCCCCA
>JAYVNC010000311.1:0-3140 GCA_043758655.1 Novosphingobium sp. | reverse complement strand
GGCGAAGATGCAATCGCCTTTGGCGAGTTCGTCGCGGGTGTAGATCTTGTTGAGGTCGGTGATGCCCCATTTGCGCGCACGACCGCGTTCATCGTCGTTGCGGAACAACAGGCGGCCGTTGAACTGCCCGCCAACGCAGCGCAGCGCGGCGGCGGCAAGCACGCCTTCGGGTGCGCCGCCTGATCCCATGTACATGTCGATAGTAGTGTCTTCGTTGGTCACCGCGATCACGCCAGCAACGTCACCATCGCCGATCAGCACAACGCCGCAGCCGATGCTGCGCAGTTCAGCGATGAGGTCAGCATGGCGCGGGCGGTCAAGAACGCAGATGATGATCTCGCTCGGTTCGACGCCCTTCGCCGCTGCCACGGCTTTCACATTTTCCGTCGCGCTTTTCGTCAAGCTGATGATGCCGTCGGGATAGCCGGGGCCAACCGCCAGCTTTTCCATATAAACATCGGGCGCGTTGAGCAGATTGCCCTCTTCGGCGCAGGCCAGCACCGCGAGCGCATTAGGCCCGGCCTTGGCGGTGAGCGTGGTGCCCTCAAGCGGATCGAGCGCAATGTCGATCTTTGGGCCGGTGCCGATTGCACCGCCAACCTTTTCGCCAATAAACAGCATCGGTGCCTCGTCGCGCTCGCCTTCACCGATCACCACGGTGCCGTCGATGGCCAGCGTATCGAAGGCCTTGCGCATGGCTTCGACAGCGGCAGCGTCGGCTGCCTTTTCATCGCCGCGCCCGATCAGCTTTGAGGCAGCGATGGCCGCCGCCTCGGTCACGCGGACCATTTCAAGCACGAGAACGCGTTCCAGGACGTCACTGGCGGGAGTTGGGCTGACTGACGTTGGGCTTATGGGGGTCGATCCGGCGGTGTTCATGGCGGAGACATCTATCCTTGTGTTGTTACAGTTTCGCGCTGCTGGGCGTCTGCATAGGTATGCGATGCGCAGTCTGTGGGGCTGGCGCTTAGCGGCGCAGCTCTTTGCTGTCGAGTGCGGGCTTGTGGACTCTGGTCAGGCGCGATGAAGATGATTAAGGATGGCAGTGGGGAATATGTGCGGGAGAATTTTGAATGATGTACAATTCCCATCCTTGGCGCAAATTGCCGTGACGCGCCCGGAAAAGGCTTTTGGCGGGCTGGTCTTGCCCACGATCCTCGCGCTTTTCGCAATAGTGTTTGCGGTTTCTGGACAGCCGTCTGCGGCGCAATCCCCAGCAAAAACGCAAGCGGTGAAGCCAGCTGGAGGCCCTGCCCCGGTTGCAGCCAGCCCGGCGGCATCCAGCGAAGCTGCTGATGCGGACCCGCCAATAGGCTCCATTGATCTTACCGTCACCGTCCCACGCCGCACCCGCTGCGGGACGACCGATGGCCGGGGTGAGATTGTCGTTTGCGGTGCCGATCACGGCGACGATGTGCGGGTGCCATCGACGGCAGACAGCGATCCCAACTCAAAAGAGGGCCAGAACACCGGTCTTCCCCAAGCTCCCAGCGTTAGCGGTCTTCCCGATTGCCGCAAAACCAAGTGCCACGGCTTTGGCCGCGCGCCGCCGCGAATCTATGTCATCGATATGAAATCAATCCCCGAAGCGCCCAAGGGTTCGGACGCGGACAAGGTGGCCAAGGGCGAAATTCCGGATCGGTGATCTGAACGGGGAGCCTCTGGCGTGCACCAGAGGAATATTTCCTCAGTCCCCCAGAATGTGCATCACCAGCGGCGCAGATGCTAAACTCGGTGAGCCATCGAGCAGCCGTAGCGCTTCGGCAACTGCGCTTTCTGGCCCCTCATGCGTCACCATTGCGACCAGCACCGCGCCAACTTCGCCCCCAGCCTCACCGCCGGTCTCGTGGCGGCCTTTTTGGATCAGGCTTTCAATTGATACCCCGGCATCGCGCATCGCGGCGGTTATCTCGGCGAGCACGCCGGGGCGGTCTGCAACCTCAAACCGCACATAGGCGCGGACCATGCGGTGGCCGGTTGTAGCGCGCGGCATTGAAACCAGTTCGCTCACCGGCACCGAGAATGGCGCGCCCGCCTCGCCGCCCTTGGCCAAGGCGCGGGCGATGTCGATCAGATCGGCGACCACCGCGCTTGCCGTCGGACCGTCACCCGCGCCGGCACCCTGGAACAACAAGCGGCCAGAGAAATTGCCTTCCGCCACCACTGCATTGGTTGCGCCGTCAACATGCGCGAGCGGGTGATCGAACGGCACCAGATGTGGCTGAACGCGCTGGAACAGCGCACTTTCGCCGTTTTTACCCACATCCGGTTCAGCCATGCCGATCAGCCGGATAACGTAGCCCAGGCTATCTGCCTGCGCGATGTCTGCTGCAAGGATACGGGCGATTCCTGAGGTATCAACTCCGGCAAAATCGATCTGCGCACCAAAGGCAATCGCGGCAAGGATCGAGAGCTTGTGAGCAGCATCAGTGCCTTCAATATCGAAGGCTGGGTCAGCCTCGGCAAAACCTTTGGCCTGAGCCTCGGCGAGCACGACGGCGAAATCGCGGCCTGTGTCCTCCATTGTTGAGAGGATGTAATTGCAGGTACCGTTGAGGATGCCATAGACTCGCTCGATTGCGTTGGCCGCCGCGCCTTCGCGCAGGCCCTTGATCACCGGGATGCCGCCCGCCACTGCCGCCTCAAACTTCAGCGGCACATTGGCCGCCTCGGCCTTTTGCGCGAGCTCAAGCCCGTGATGCGCGATCATCGCCTTGTTGGCGGTGACCAGCGCCTTGCCCGCCTCAATCGTCGTGCGCGCGCAGGCCAGCGCCGGGCCATCCGAGCCACCGATCAGTTCGACGACAACATCCACATCCGCGCGCTCGCCCATGATGACCATGTCATCTTCCCAGGCATAAGCCGAAAGGTCGACCCCGCGATCCTTGCTCCGATCGCGTGCGCTGACCACGGTCACTTGTAGCGGCCGCCCCGCACGGCGCGCGATAAGTTCCGAATTGGCGTTGATCAGGCGGACAACGCCCGCGCCCACAGTGCCAAGGCCGGCCAGCGCAATACGTAGTGGTTCGGACATCGAGCTACCCCTTCGCCGCGCGCCCTAATCCAGCGCGGTTCGAAAGGCCAGAGTCTGATCCACTACCGTGGAAGTCGGCACCGACCCGCTCCCCCGCCCGGCCACC
>JAYVNC010000310.1:0-3144 GCA_043758655.1 Novosphingobium sp. | reverse complement strand
GCCGGACTACGTGGTCGAAACCAAGGACAGCGCCGTTGCGGGAAAAACCCTGGTATTCACCGGCAAGCTCGAAACCATGAGCCGCGATGAGGCCAAAGCGCAAGCGGAGCGGCTGGGGGCCAAAGCGGCAGGCTCCGTCAGCGCAAAAACCGATCTGGTCGTCGCGGGTCCAGGCGCGGGTTCAAAGCTCAAGCAGGCCGCTGCGCTGGGGGTTGAGGTAATTGATGAGGCCGCCTGGGCGGAGATCGTCAAAGCGGCGGGCTGAACGGGCAAAAAGGCGTTTGCAATTTATCTGTCGCCTGCGTGAAAGAATCGCTATGCCCCCGACATCGCAGAAAAAGCGATCATCACTGGTGGTCGCAAAATAGAGGTCGGTTGGTTGTCTGTTCAGGTTATTGCCTTCGCGGTAGCGATGGCGGGCGCGCCCGCGCCGCAAGTATTGGCTGCGCTACCTACTGCTGAAATAGCGGCCTATTCCTACGCGCCGACTGCGGCTGCCACGCCGCCGCCGGGTCCGCAAAAGATCGAGGTCAAGGCTGACGAGCAGGGCGCGATTGTCGTCTCTGCGCGCGGGAAGCCGCCGCCCGATGATCCGCTGCAGGAATTCAATATCAAGGCCTTTGCCGTGGTGCAGGCGGTGGACAAAGCCGTGGTCGCGCCCGCTGCCTATGGCTATGAGCGCCGCGTGCCGGAACCGCTCCGCGATGGCGTAACCAATGTGCTCACCCTGCTCGAAGAACCGACGATCTTCGTCAATTTCCTGTTGCAGCACAAAATCGGCAAGGCCGCCGAAACGCTGGCGCGCACGGTGATAAACCTGACGCTGGGGATTGGCGGGCTGTTCGATGTCGCCAAAGGCAAGAGGTTCAAGCTGCCGCACCGGGTCAATGGCTTTGGCTATACGATGGGCTTTTATGGCATCAAGACCGGGCCGTACCTCTATCTGCCGCTGTTTGGCGGGATAACGGTGCGCGATCTGGCCGGGCGATTGCTCGATCTAAACCTGTTGCCAACGGCAGTCGGCAAGCCGTTTACCGGGATTTATTACACGCTTATTCATGGCACCTTGAGTTCGATTCAAGACCGGATCGATATCGACGAGACGGTCAAAATATTGCGCGATAACAACCCCGATCCCTATGGCGCGATGAAGAAATACTACCTCAACAAGCGCCAGTCAGAGATTGATGCTCTGAAGGGCATTTTTCCGCCCAAGGTGCCTGCGGTAATGCCTGAGGTGTTGGTGCCCCTGCCTGCTGTGAAGTAAAGTCGGAGCGTTCAGGTCGCCGGAACAGCCGCACTTATTGGCTCCCGCCTTACCGCCTCCAAACTCTATTGGTTTGCCAATCATCGCCGTTTGCGCAGCCACAGAATTGACCAATCACCATTCACTGCCCGCGCGGCGAGACGCATTCCGGCGCGGCGGCAGGCGGCGCGGACTTGGGCTTCCTGCGTTTCGAGCAGTCCGGCGAGGAGCAAGTGGCCGCCGGGGGTTAGAACTGAGGCGAAGTCCGGTGCGAGGTTGATCAGCGGCCCGGCGAGGATATTGGCGATCACCAGATCATAAGGCCCACGCGCCTGAAGCAGCGGGTGCTCCATACCATCAGCGACCAGCATTGTCAGAGCGCCCGGCCGTGCGCCCAGCGCCACGCCATTCGTCCGCGCATTTTCCGCGACCACGCTGGTGCAAACCGCATCAATATCGCTCGCAGTCGCCAACGCGCGCGGCCACAAGTGGAGTGCGGCGAAGGCGAGCAGGCCGGTCCCGGTGCCGATGTCAGCAAGATTGCGCACCACCAGCCCTTGGCGCTTCATATGGCTGAGCATGGCGAGGCAGCTTGCTGTGGTGGCGTGTTGGCCGGTGCCGAAAGCTTGGCTCGCCGGAATTACGAAATCGCGGATTCCGGGATCGTTGCGCGCCGGGTGATCGGGCGTGTGAACATGGAAACGCCCCGCCTTGATCGGCTCCAACCCTTGTTGGCTCTGCGTAAGCCAGTCAATATCGGGCAGTTTTTCCAGCGTAAACGGCGGAGGATCACCCCCAAACAACCCGGCAATTGCCCCACGATCTGCCTTCGATGGCTTGCGCGGAAGCCACGCTTCAAGCTGCCAGTCCTCAGGCTTGTCCTCAGCAATCTCGCTGCCCGAAAGGACGATCTCGGGATCCCAATCCCAAACATCTTCGTGCGCCAGTAGTGCGGCTTCGATGATCGGGCGCGGCGCAAAAGTAGATATTTTCCAGCTCACTTGGGCAGTTTTTCCTGCGCGAGCCGTTTCTCCAATCGCACCAGCCCGGCTGAGGCATAGGTTTTGCAGGCGCTGGGATCGATCAGCGGGGCTTTGCCCGAAAGACGGTTGAACATGTTGCTCGGGGCGGGATGCGGGGTGAGGATAATGTCGCAGGGCAGGGCGCTCACACGGGCAAGCCCAATCCGCGCCGCCGCAACGCGCTCAGGGTGATCGGTGAAGCGGTAGGCGTCGGAGGAAATCGTGCTGATGCTATCGGCAAAGGCAATCGTCAGGCACTTGCCCTGCTCGCAACTGCGCCATGTCCAACTGGTGGAGCCGGGCGAATGCGCGGGGGTGGCGCGGGCGGTGAAGCGCAAGCCGCCGAGCACCAGCGATGCCCCATCGCGCAGCACCCGGTCAACGCGCGCGGGCTCCATCATTGTCGTCAGGATCGCAAACTGTGGATCGTCTGGATAGGGCTTGCCGCTGGAAAGCGCCTTTGCCGCGAAAGGCCCGACCGCCAGCCGTGCGCCAGTGGCCTTTTCCATTGCGGCAATGCCGCCAGCGTGATCGAAGTGTTCGTGGGTTGAGAATATCCATTTGATCTTGGCCGGATCGAACCCCAACGCGCGGACATTGGCGAGCACCAGCGGCGCGGCTTCCTTTGGCCCGCTGTCCATCAGCACCAGCCCGGCCTTGGTATTCACCAGCACCACAGCGATTCCGCAGGTGCCGACATACCATGTTTGCCCGTGAATGTGCGCGGGCGGGGCGGGATCGGACCAGCCTTCCCGCCCGGCGCAGGCCGTCTGAAGGTCAGGCAGCGCGGGGGTATTTGCGGCAAGCGAAGGGGCCGCGCTGATCAAGGTGAGCGACGTCAGAGCAGCCAGCAAATGCAGCGCGCGGGCTTCGACA
>JAYVNC010000309.1:0-3157 GCA_043758655.1 Novosphingobium sp. | reverse complement strand
ATTATTATGGTTTTAAATTTTGATTTTTTGTTGTAGCCGACTGTTGGTTTTTATAGCATCGGCCGTTGCGTCGCACTCTTGTACAATTGTACAATAGTTAATCATTCAACTTTATTCGTCATCCTGAACTTGTTTCAGGATCCATTGTGCCCTTGACGCAGGTCTTGCGATTAGGGTGCAACGGCTCTGTTACATCTCCATCGCAACAAACTGCGCGCGAGGAGGAATGGGTCCTGAAACGAGTTCAGGATGACGGAATATAAGTGTGCAGATCAGGTGGCCTAAACCAGCCCCGCGTGCTCCAGCGCAGCATCAACCTGCGCCCGCGCGGCATCGCTGCACTTGACCATCGGCAGGCGCAGGTCATCGGTGATCCAGTCGAGCGTACGGGTCATCGCGTATTTCACTGGCGCCGGAGAGGCGTCGCAGAACATCGCGTAGTGCAGCGGGTAGAGCTTGTCGTTGAGCTCGCGCGCCAGCTTGAGGTCATTGGCCTTGCACGCCGCCTGAAATTCCGCGCACAGCTTTGGCGCGACGTTGGCGGTGACCGAAATACAGCCGATCCCGCCCGCCGCATTGAACGGCAGGGCGAGTTCGTCATCGCCCGAAAGCTGCCAGAATTCGGCCTTAATTCCCATGCGGTGATCGGTGACCCGCGAAAGATCGCCACTCGCGTCCTTGATGCCGACAAATCGCCCCGGGTAGGTATTGGCCAGCTCGCAAACCGTCTCGGGCTTCAGGTCAGTCACCGTGCGGCCCGGCACGTTATACAGCACAATCGGCAAGTCGCTGTGCTCAGCCAGATAGCCGAAATGCGCGAGCAGCCCGGCCTGACTCGGCCGGTTGTAATAAGGCGCAACGCAGAGCGCGGCTTGGGCACCACACTTCTTGGAAAAGTTCATGTGCAGCAGCGCGTTCATCGTATCGTTGCTGCCGCATCCGGCGATCACCGGCACGCGGCCTGCGGCCTGCTCAACGCAAACTTCGATAACCCGGTGATGCTCGGCGTTGGACAGCGTAGAGTTTTCACCCGTGGTGCCGCAGGGGACGAGGCCCGACGAGCCGCTGTCAATCTGCCAGTCTACGAGCTTGCGAAACGCCTTCTCGTCAAACGCTCCGTCGCGAAAAGGAGTCACCAGAGCCGGAATTGAACCGGAAAACATGGACATTATCCCGTATATTGGCCCAAGGGGCGCGAATTGCTGGAATTCCGCTCCTTGGGGCATGAATGTTCACGCCCCTGTAAGGTCTGTTTGCCGAAAATGTCCAGCATGGTAAAACTTCGCCTCGCTTATGGTTTGATAATGTGCGCCGCTTTGAGCGCGCCTGCTCTGGCCGAACCCGTGGTGCAATCGCTGCCGCCGGGTTATCAGCCTTCGGGGCCGCTGGCACCTGTAGGGTCCAGTTCTGCTCCCTCCCCTGCCCCCACGCCCATGGTCCTGCCGATGATCGGCGGCGGCGGCGAATGGGACGCTGCTCGGACTGCTGCCCGGGCGGGGCGCACCGGCGATATGGCAATGGTGATCGAGCGTTGGAAAATCCTCAGTCGCACCGATGCAGCCGATTTCGGCTCCTATTCGGGCTTCGTTCTGTCCTACCCCGGCTTCCCTTCCGAAGAAAAGCTGCGCCGCTATGCGGAAAAGGCGCTCGACCGGGAAAGCATCGATTCGGCCCGGCTGGTCGCCTACTTCGATCGCAAACCGCCGCTGACCAATTCGGCCTTGGCGCGCTATGCGCTGGCGCTTTCGGCGATGGGCCGCAGCGAGGCCAAGGCGAAGGGGCTGAGCGCGTGGCGCGGCGGCGCGATGGGGGATGCAAGCGAGGCAGCTATTTCCGGATGGCTGGCAGACAAGCTTTCACCGGCAGACCAAAATGCGCGAATGGACGCGCTGTTATGGGCGGGTGCCATCGATCAGGCGAAGCGGCAGATCGTCAATGTCTCGCCGCAGGCCCAGCCGATGTTCGCCGCGCGGCTGGCTGCGCTGATCGGAAACGACACCGATGATTTTGGCATTGCCGCAACGGCTGGCACTCGCTCCGATCCGGGCTGGTTGTATAACCGCGCACGCCAATTGCGCCGCCTTGGCCAGAGCCAATACGCCGCGCAGCTGCTCGCCAGCCGCGATCCGCTGAGCCGCTTGCCGCTCGATCCCGAAAAATGGATCGACTTGCAACTCGATGCCGCAAAGGATGCCGAGGCCAGCACCGCGATCCAGATTGCATCGCGCATCGATGATGGCTTCGCCCCCGGGACGGACATCAGCCGCCTATCTTTTACCCTGCGCGATCAATACACCTCCTTGATGTGGCTCGCCGGGCAAAAGGCGCTGCTGCAAATGAGCGATCCTCGCGCTGCCGCGCCGCTGTTCTGGCGTTACGGTGCCGCCGCAAGGACGCCGCAAACCCGCTCCAAGGGTTTTTACTGGGCCGGCCGCGCAATGGCGCAAGCAGGTGACTTACGGGGTGCCGAACGGTATTACGCCGCCTCCGGAGCCTATCCCGATCAGTTTTACGGCATGCTCGCACTCGAACGCCTCGGCCAGCCGCTGCCCCCGCTCGATAGCTACCCCACCGTCACCCCCACCCCAAGCCAACGCGCCGCGTTCATGTCGCTCCCACTCACCCAGGCCGTGCGCGAAGTCGCCGTCGAGGCCGATTGGCCCACCGCCGTGCTTTTCTTCCGCGAAATCGCCGAACAAGCGGATAGCGAAGCCGATCACGTGCTCGTCGCCGATCTGGCGCGCGAACTTGGCCGCCGCGATATGGGGGTGATCCTCGGGCAAGCCGCGCATATCGATGGCCACGGCATCTATCGCCACACCAGCTTCCCGCTGATCCCAGTGCCGCAAGGATCAGATTGGACGATGGTCCACGCGATCACCCGGCAGGAAAGCCAGTTCGCCACCAGCGCGATCAGCCACGCCGGTGCGCGCGGCATGATGCAGCTGATGCCGGGAACCGCACGGATGGTCGCGTCCAAGATGGGGCTCCCTTATAATCTGGGCGGGCTGACCAGCGATACCGCCTATAACCTGCGGCTCGGCAACGAAACCTTCGCGCGCGATATGGACGCGTTCGGCGGCTCCTACCCCCTCGCAGTCGCCGCCTATAATGCTGGCCCCGGCAACGTGCGCAAATGGCTGCGCGCCAACGGCGA
>JAYVNC010000308.1:0-3160 GCA_043758655.1 Novosphingobium sp. | reverse complement strand
TCTTTGAAATGCCCGCCGGTGACAAAATCAGCCAGCTTAGCGATCCAGTAGGCGGCGCTGACGATACCGAGCAAGGCACCAACATGCGACATTCGTATTTTGCAATAGAGCGACAGGCCCACGAGGATATAAAAGAACACCTCAACCGCCAGCGTCCAGTATACCACGCTGATCCATGGGCCGGCTGGAGACAAAACCATTGCCCGTAGGTAATCGCCAAAGGCGCCGCTTTCGCCCCAGCGGCCCAGAATCAGCGACAAGGTCGCGCACAGCCAAGCGGCGGGATAGAGCCTCAGTACCCGGCTCTGGAAAAATTGCATCGGTGTGCGGTTGTTCGCGGTGAAGGCAATCACGAAGCCAGACAAAACAAAGAAAATCGGCACGCCTACTCCGCCCCAGCGGAACAGTTCGAAAATCGGATGGAACGCGGCGTGATAGTGAGCGCCATATGGGGTGGATATCCCGGGGAGCCACCAATAGACTGACAAGTGCATCAGCATGACCATGAACGCTGAGGCGAACCGCACAAAATCGAGGCCAATGATCGCCCGGCTACTGGTATTCATTGGAATCCTCTTGTCCCCGAAGATGGTGCGCTGGCGTGATTATCATGCCGCGAGAATGGAACCATCATTGGTGCGCCGGGCTAGCGCAAGCCTGGGCAATCATCCAGCAAATGTTAGGCGATTTGCAGCTTCGGCGTCAGGTTCGGCAAAGCACCGAGGTTCCATCGCCGCACCGATCATCAGTAGTGCGGGGCCATTACCCAGCGCGGTGCGGGCGGCCAGCGGGAGCAGATCGAGTCGGGTGTTGAAGCAGCGCTGATCGGGCAAGCTGGCATTTTCCACCAAGGCAACGGGGGTTTCGCCCGGCAGGCCAGCGGCGATTAATTGCGCCGAAACTTCGCACGCGGCAGCCTTGCCCATATAGATAGCCAGCGTCGCCTGCGGATCGGCGAGAGATTTCCAGTCGAGATCGAGCGCCTCCCCCTTGCGCGCGTGGGCGGTCACGAAAGTGAGCTTGCGCGCGGTTCCGCGCAGGGTGAGCGATGCGCCGAGCGCGGCTGCGGCGGCGGAGGCGGCGGTGATGCCGGGGCAAATCTGCACGCGCAGACCGGCGGCGCGGCAGGCATCAAGTTCCTCGGTCGCGCGGCCGAAGATTGACGGATCGCCGCCCTTGAGCCGCACAACGCGCTCGCCCGCCAGCGCGGCTTCGACGATCAGTCGGTCAATGCTGGACTGATCCTTTGAATGGCGGCCCGAGCGTTTGCCGACGTAGACAAGGCGTGTGCCGGGTGCGACGAGGGCGAGCACACCGGGGCCGACTAGCGCGTCGTGGAAGATCACGCTCGCGGCGTGGATCAGGCGTTCAGCCTTACGGGTGAGCAGTTCGGGATCGCCGGGGCCAGCGCCGACCAGCCAGATGCTGCCCGCGGGAAAATCAGTACGATCACTCTGAGCTTGTCGAAGGGTCATTCGGCTGCTTCCTTCTGATCGGTGAGGCACTGTTCGAGCAGTCGGGCGATGGCTGGGCGGCACGATCCGCAATTGGTCCCGGCGAGGCAGCTTTTGCCCACAGCCTCAACCGTTGCCGCGCCCGCGCAGGCGGCAGTCGCAATTTCGTTCGCGCCGACGCCGTGGCAAACGCAGACAATCGCGCCGCGATCGGGCAACGGCTTGCTGGGCCGCGCGGCGAGCAGTTCAGGGGCGGAAGCCTCAGCCAGCCCCAATTGTGCCGCTGCCCAGTCGCGCGAAGGCAGCTGGTCCGAACGTGTGACATAGAGCGCCGCAGCCAGCGCGCCCTCAGCCCCGCGAACGGCAATGCGCCGCATTCCGCGTGCGTGATCGGCAACTTCGAGGCGCTCGCCGAGAGGGAGGAGGACATTGGCATCGATCATGCCATCGCCCGCCAGTTCATAAAGCCAGCCGCCCGCAACACGTGCTCGCGACCAGTATATTAAGCCCTCAGGAACAGGGGCTTCGCTGGTGGCGAGGAACGCACGCCATTCGGGCGCAAGGGGTTCGATCCGCGCTGCGGTGTTCTTGAAACCCGGCTGGCCGGATACCGGATCGGCCCCTTGATTGGCCAGCAAGTTGCAGCGCGCCTCGCCTGAAAGAGCATCGGTCCAGTGCATTGGAACGCAGATTTCCCCGCGCCGCTGGCCTTTGTTCAATTCGACGCGGAATACCGCCGCGCCGCTCGCGGTTATGACCCGGGCGAGGCCGCCTTCGGTGAGGCCCTGCGCGGCGGCATCGGCGGGATGAACCTCAAGCAAAGCCTCGCGCCGGTGCTGCGAAAGCGTTGGTGAAAGCCCGGTTCGCGTCATTGTGTGCCACTGGTCACGGTAACGCGCGGTGTTGAGGCGGAGGGGGTAGGCGGGATCGTGTTGGGCTGCCGGCGGGGTGACGAGCACCAGCCGCGCCTTACCGGTCGGCGTGGGAAAGCGGGCAGCAAGCGGGTGCTCACCGGCCCACTGGTAGGGGGCCATAGTGTTGTAATCCCAATCACTTATCGCGGAATGGTGAGTGATATCGAGAAGCTTGCCGTGCTTCCCAGCAAGCGCAGTCATGGCTGCATATTCGCGATAGACGGCTGCGGGATTGGCAAAAGCGAAGCTTTCGCCGTGTCCCATCAGGGCCGCAACTTGGCTCACAATGTGCCAATCAGCGCGCGCTTGGCCGGGCGCAGCGAACAGTGCCCGCTGGCGGCTGACGCGGCGTTCGCTGTTGGTGACGGTGCCGTCTTTCTCGCCCCAGGCCATTGCGGGCAGGCGCACGTGGGCGAACCTCGCCGTGTCCGTATCAGCGATGACCTCGGACAGGACCACCGTCGGACACCGGGCCAATGCGTCCCGGACGAACCCCGCATCGGGCATCGATACGGCGGGGTTGGTTGCCATCACCCACAGGAACTTGATGCGGCCATCGTGAACCGCGCGAAACATATCGACGGCTTTTAGGCCGGGGCCGCTGCACACGTTGGGCGCGTTCCAGAAAGCTGCTACATCTTCGCGCTCGGGCTCGGAAAAACCGAGGTGGCAGGCGAGCATATTAGCCAGCCCGCCAACCTCACGCCCGCCCATGGCGTTGGGCTGGCCGGTGATCGAAAATGGGCCCGAGCCAACCCGGTTGATCCGGCCCGTTGCAAGATGGAGGTTGAT
>JAYVNC010000307.1:0-9817 GCA_043758655.1 Novosphingobium sp. | reverse complement strand
GCGAGGAAAATTGCAGCGGCAGGTGACCGTCGGCGGCGACTGCGCGCAATGTCAGCCCCGAAGCGCGTTCGATAGCGCCAAGCCGTTCGCCAAGCCACGCCCGGCGGACCACCGTCACCGATGCAGCGCCGCCCTCGCCGATTTGTGGCTGAGTCCACGCAAGCTGCGAGGGCATTACTGGGGCGAGGCGGATAAGCTGCTCGCGAAGTTGCCGCGCGTTTTGAGGGAATCCTGGCAGATCAATTTGCATCGTTGCCCACTTAGGCACCGCGACATCGACAAGTTGATGCTTCTTCAGCGCGGGGGTGATCGCCCGCCAAGCTGCTTGGTCCTCATCGCTGGCGACCCGTATCTCCGCGCCATTTCCCAAAAAGGCCGTGCAGCCAGCTTCCTCAATCCTCAAGTGAGGGCGCGTGCTGTTCGTATTCGCGCCGCGCCCAAGCGCCGCAGCGGCATCGCCGACAGGAATTGCCAACAGCCCGCAGATTTCTGCCGCGTCCATTGCCACGGGAAGGACTTTGCGGCCCGAAGCAAAATGCAGCGCGTCTATCGTCGATTGGTCATCGGGATTGGCCATGCCGAGCACCAGCTGCCCATCGCTAAGCCCGACGGGAACCGCAAGGTTCCGCTCTAGAAATCCGGGATTGAGCCATTTGAGCGCGGCAATTTCTTGCACATCGGCATCGATGTCCGGCTCGGAGGGCGGCGGCGAGAATGGCATATGCGAAATTTGCGGCCTCAAAACGGAGCGAGCGCCTTTGACGTTAGTCGACGGTCGCCAATCGGCCAACCCTGCTTTTTGTTAGTTACGCGCGCGCGGTATCAGCGCGTTTGCGCAAGGTACTCGGTCAAAGCCTGCACCTGTTCAGGATCCAGACGCAGGCCAAGCTTGGTCCGGCGCCACAGAACATCGTCGGCCTCACGCGCCCATTCGTGCGTGACCAGATAGTCGACTTCGGCACTGGTCAAGCCATGACCAAAATGGTTGCCAAGTTCGGAGAGCGACTTCGCGGGGCCAAGCCATTGCCGCGCAATTGTGCCATAGGCTTTGACGATCCGGTCGGTCCATGCGGCGTCAAGGAACGGATAGGCGCTGGCAAATTCCGCTGCCAGTGCTGCTGCGCCATCCTTGGGGAAATCGCCTCCGGGAAGCGGGCGAGACGCGGTCCATTCTTCGCCTTTGAGCGCGGGTATAAAGGGCTCGAGCAGTTCCATGACCTCGCCTGCAAGGTTGCGATAGGTGGTGATCTTGCCGCCGAATACCGAGAGCAGCAGCGGCGTTCCGTCATCACCGCCATCAAGCTCAAAGCTGTAACCGCGCGTTGCTGCCTCCGGCTTTCCCGAACCATCGTCGATCAGCGGGCGGACGCCAGAATAGGACCAGACGACATCGGCGGGTGTGATTTGCTGCGCGAAATAGCCATTCGCGCCCTCGCAAAGATAGGCGATCTCTTCGGCGCTGGCATCGACATGCTCGAGCGATCCGTGGTGATCGCGGTCGGTGGTGCCAACCAGCGTAAAATCGCGCTCATAAGGAATGGCGAAGAAAATGCGTCCATCGGCGAGCTGGAAAAAATAAGAAAAGGCGTGGTCGAACAATTTAGGCACAACGATGTGCGAGCCGCGCACCAGCCGAATTTTGTTGCGACTTGGCTGATTTGCGCGTTCGAGCAGATCGGTAACCGATGGCCCCGCGGCATTGACGACCACGCGGGAGCGAAAGCTTCCGGCGGACGTTTCAATCCGCCAGCCTTGGCCTTCACGCAACAGTTTCTGAACCTCGGTGCGTGTGCGCACTTCGGCCCCGCGATTGGCAGCGTCGCGGGCATTGAGCACAACCAACCGGGCATCATCCACCCAGCAATCCGAATAGACATAGCCCTTGGTGAGGCCAGCCTTCAGCGGCGCACCCGCTGGATGATTGCGCAGATCAATCCCATCGGCAGCGGGGAGAGCCTTGCGACCGCCGATGTGGTCATAAAGGAACAGCCCCAGCCGCAGCAGCCAGCGCGGGCGCAGCCCCTTTACGTGCGGCAGCACGAAGTGAAGCGGCCAGATTATGTGCGGGGCGATAGCCCACAGCCGCTCGCGCTCGCTCAAAGATTCGCGCACCAGTGCAAATTCGTAGTGCTCAAGATAGCGCAGGCCGCCGTGGATCAGCTTGGTTGAGGCAGACGACGTGCCTTGCGCCAGATCGCCGCGTTCGAGCAGCAGAACCCTCGCTCCGCGCCCAGCAGCATCGCGGGCAATGCCGCAGCCATTCACCCCGCCGCCGATTACGGCAATGTCATAGATTGGCTCGCTCATCGCTGCGCTACAGGTCCAACGGCCCGTGTTCTAACATCGGTAAAACGTGGCGAGAGAACAGGTCAGCCTCGGCGGCGTGCGGATAGCCTGACAAGATAAACGCCTCGATTCCCTCGTCCTGATAGGCGCGCAGCTTGGCGAGCACCTGATCGGGATTGCCAACAATCGCCGCGCCGCAGCCCGAACGCGCGCGGCCAATCCCGGTCCACAAGTTGTCCTCAACAAATCCGTCGCCGCCCGCCGCGCCGCGCAGTTCGGCTTGCCTCTGAACGCCGACAGTTTTGGCATCGAGCGACTTTTCGCGGATCGCCTGCCCCGCCACGTCATCGAGCTTGGACAACAGCCGATCAGCATAGGCGCGCGCTTCTTCTTCGGTTTCCCGCACAACAACGTGGACGCGGTAACCGAACTTGAGCTTGCGGCCAAAGCGCGCCGCACGGGCGGTCATATCCGCGATGTTGTCGCGCACCTTGTCGATCGTGTCGGGCCACATAAGATAGACGTCGCAGCCCTCTGCGGCGCATTCGCGGGCATCTTCGCTCAGTCCGCCGAAATAGAATGCGGGGGCTTTGCCCGACACGGTGGTGATCCGGGGCGGATCGAGCTTCAGTTTGTAAAACTCGCCTTGGTGATCGAGATGTTCGCCGTTGAGCAGCGTTTTGACTATCTTGATCGCCTCGGTGGTTCGGACATAGCGGGCGGGGCTGGGCATCGTCTCACCGGGCATATCAGACGAGATGATATTGACGTTGAGCCTGCCGCCACTTCCAGCGGCGTCAGCACCCAAGATGCGATCAAGCGTGGCGATACGGCGGGCGAGTTGCGGCGGCCAGTCCTCACCAATCCGCGTCGCCCACAGCAGTTTCATCCGGCGCAAGAACGGCGCGATTGCGGCAGCAAACACTGTGGTATCGAGCCCCAGCTGATAGCCCGAGGGCAGCAGGATATTGTCGAACCCGCCCTTCTCGGCAGCAAGAACAATGTTCCGGCAATGCTCCCAGCTTGATTGCAGGCGCGGATCGGGAACTCCGAGAAACTCGTAGTCATCGTCGCATAGCGCGGAAAACCAGGCGAGTTCGCATGATGGGTAAGTTATTGTCATGTCAGGGTAACCCCTCTCCTCTCGCGGCGACCAGCACCGCGTACCATTGCGCCCGAGTCCACCGCACGGTGAGTGCTTTTGCCCCTTCCGCAATGCGGTCTACCTGCTGAGAGCCGATGATCGGCACAATGTCCGCCGGATGCGCCATCAGCCAGCTGTAAGCGGCAACGCTGCGCGATACGCCTTGTTCCTTCGCGACATTATCAAGCGCGGCAGCAACGGCCAATTCTTGCGCCGTCCCGGGCTTCACCAATCGCCCGCCGCCCAGCGGCGACCATGCCATCGGCACCAGCCCGAGCATCATCGCCTGATCGAGCTCGCCGTTTTCAAAGCAATCAATCCGCAGCGGGCTGATCTCAGGCTGGGTTGAAACCAGCTTATGGGTGAGGAATTGCTGCAAGGCTGCAGTCTGGTGCATGGTGAAGTTCGATACGCCAATCGCGCCGATCTTCCCCGCCCCCATCGCATCATCAAGCACGCGCGCGACCTCGCCCGGATGGGCAAGGATATCGGGCCGGTGCACCTGCCACAGGTCAATTCGATCGGTTTGCAAACGGCGCAGCGAGGCATTGATCGCTTCTACCAGATAGCCGCTGCTCTGGTCATAGGGTGCGGGCGGGGCAATGCCGCCCTTGCTGGCAAGGACCATCCGGGCGCGCAGACTCGGCTCGTTTGCAAGCACCTTTCCGAGCAAAGCCTCAGCATCGCCGAACCCCGAAGTGCCGTTGAAACCATAAATATCGGCAGTATCAAGCAGAGTAATCCCGGCATCGAGCGCGGCGTGAACCAGCCTTGCCGCATCGGCGGCGCTGCGCCCGTCTTCGGCGAGTCGCCACATCCCCCAGGCAATTGGCGAGACGCTGAGGCCGCTCGATCCAAGCTGGCGGGTGGCAGGCGGCAGGGGCAAATGGCTCATGGTTGTTTCCTGAATGGCGGGGCGACCGAGGCGCGCTCGACCAAGGTGTGGGGCAGGCGACGATGGGTAATCGCACCGCCAGCGATGAGAATGTCGGTTGCGGTATGCGCCAAGTCAGCCATCGGTTGATGGATCGTGGTGAGCGGCGGCCACACGGTGCGCGCCAAGGTTGTGTCGTCAAACCCGGCGACCGAAAGCTGGCCCGGAAGGTCAATCCCGCGATCATGCGCGACGGCCAGCACGCCCGCCGCCATATCATCATTGGCGGCGAAAATCGCGCTGGGCGGCACGGCAAGATCGAGGAAATAGCGCCCAGCGCGCACGCCGCTGTCGAAATCAAATGCGCCTTCAACCGCGAGTTGCGGGTCATAGGATATCCCTGCCCGGTCGAGCGCGCGGCGATAGCCGAACAGCCGGTCGTCCGACGCCATGTGGTTGGGGTGGCCCTTGATAAAGCCAATGCGGCGGTGGCCATAGTTGATCAGGTGGGTTGTCATATCGTCGGCGGCCTGCGCATCGTCCATGAACACCGAACTCGTGAGCGCGTGATTGGTGCCCGGAGAAATGCGCACGAAAGGAATATCCATCGATTCCAGCGCGCGCAGCACCGGGTCACAATCGGTCACCGGCGATGACAGGATGATGCCATCGACATGCGTTTCCGAAACCAGCCCGCGCACCTGCTCCCCCACCAGCGGATCAGCAACATCGACCGGCTGGGCAAGCAGGCGGATGCCGTCCCGTTGGCAGCGCGACCAGCAGCCGTGCTGGATCTGGAACATGTAATAGGGGCTGTGGTTATCATAGATCAGCGCGATCTGGTTGGACTTTGCGCCTGAAAGGATGCGCGCGGCCACGCTGGGGCGGAAATCTAGCGCGCGCATGGCGTCTTCAACGCGCAATTTGGTTTCGCTGCTGACGTAAGGATGATCGTTGAGCACCCGGCTGACGGTCTTGACCGCCACCCCGGCGCGCGCTGCAACGTCGCGGATATTTGATCGCGTGCTCATGTGTACGGCACCTCTGCGAGAATGGCGAATAGCGGGGCGAAGTCACTGTTTGGCTTGTAGAAAACCGGTGGCTGGCCGATGGGAGCAGCGACATCGTGGCGTCCGGGGGCGAAGTCCGCCCCAGTCCACACGTGCCGCCAATCGCTCTCCCCCGGCAACACCACATTCCGCGAAAGCGCGCCCTGTTCGATCACTGGAGCCACCATCAGGTCACTGCCATAGAGGAACTGATCCTGCACCGCCCAAAGCTCCGAGTCATCAGGATAGTGGAGGAACAGCGGGCGCTGTGCTGGCAAGCCCGATGACACCGCAATGGCGCACAAGTGGCGCACAAGTGGCGCAAGGGTGGCGTGCACTCGGCTCCAGTAGGCGAAACAGGCCAGCAATTCGTCATTTGTATCAAATTGCAGGTTGTCATCCGGGCGGTTGCCCTCGTGGCTGCGCATCACGGGGGCGAAGGCGGCAAGTTCGCACCAGCGCCGCATCAGCTCCACGCTCCGCACATTGCCGAGCACCGAAGTGTAGCCGCCGCAGTCTGAATGGCTGTAGGCATTGCCGGTGAGCCCGGCAGAAAGCGCGGCGGTTATCACGGTGCCGATGCCGTCGTGCCGGGTAAAATCGACCGACTGATCGCCCGCCCACAGCAGCGGGCAATGCGCCTGTGCTCCTGAAAATCCCGCGCGCATAAAGAACAGCGCATCGCCTGTCTCGCCGCGCGATGCCAGCGCCTGCGCATTGACCTCAGCCCACAGCACTGGCCAGCGGTTATGCGCATCCATCGGGTCCGAACCATCGGCGAGGCGCAGATCGGTGGGGAGGTATTCGCCGAAATCCGCCATCCAGCCATCAACGCCGATGTCGAGCATCTCACGGGCGAGAACGTGCTCGGCAAACCAGCCACGCGTTTCAGCGCGAGTGAAATCGAGCACACCGCAATCGAACTCGCCGAAATCGACGAGGTAGACCTCGTCCGAATCTTGCCGCAGCGCGAAGTGGCCTGCCGCTTTGGCTTTTTCGTAAAGCGAGCCGTCAACCGCCAGATAGGGATTGGCATAGGCGAGGAAGCGGATGCCGCGGGCCTTGAGCGCGGCGATCCGCGCGGGCAGGTCGGGATAGCGATGGTCATCGCGCCGCCAGTCCCAAAACAGGCGGCGGCCAAAGCTGGTCTCGCGGATGCCCGCCCAATCCTCGCACCACAGGCCGGAAATGGCGGCTCCGGCGGCGATGAACTTTTCAAGCCGTTCGAAACTGCGCGCGCCGTCTTTAAGGCCGACAATAGCCCCGCCAATCGCCCAATCGGGGAGTGGCGGCTGGCGGCCGAAGCGAGTGGAGAGCGCGCCGACCAGTTCCAATGGGCCGTCCGCAGCGAACAGTTCAAACGCTGCGGTATGGCTCCAAACCTCAACGCTGTGCGCAGCCGGATCAGTGAAATCGAGTACCGAATAGCAGCTGGCGTCCAGATGCACCGCGAGCCAGCGCGAGGTGAGAAAGGTGGGCTGCGGAAAGTTTGTATTCCAGTAATCGCCCCCCGCCATAGCGAGTTCATCCATCTGGCGGGTCACCTCAGTGTTCTTGTCGCGGCCCACTCCCGGCTCGCTCGTCCACATCGGAAAGGCGCGGCCCCTCAGTGCAAGATAGCTCATCTGCTCGCCGCCGCCCCAGACGGCCTCACCGGGCTCAGCGTGAAAACGCAGCCAAAGACGATCATGCGCGGGATTGGCGGCGGTGACGGTCAGCCGGTTGCTATCAACCCGAAGCTGCGCGCAGACTTGGCCGTCAGCGAGGAAATCAATCCCACCCTGTGCGAGTGCGCATTGCTGGGGTGCAAACAGACCGGTCGGCGAATCCTCAATGCGGAAGTTGCCCAAGTGCATGGCCACATTGGCACTTCCAGCCGCCATGGCCAGCGCCGGACAGGATCTGCGGTGGCGCAGGACCAGCCGGTCCGCAAAATGCAGATCAAATCCATCGTCATTTACGGAAAACTGCGCCTTCGCCAACGATCCCACCTTGCGCGGCCACCACTGTGGCGCGCTTGCCACAGCCTGTGCCTATCTAATATGACACCGCTTGACACATCCGCAAGCGCGATGCAAATCAAGCTCGAGAAGCGAGGGAGGGTGCGGTCCCAACCTCGATAACTGGTTGCCCGAAGCTGCACACCGTAGCTCTGGCCAGAGGGAGGAATACCATGAAATCCATGCTTCGCGCATCGAGTGCGGTAATGTTTGTGCTGGCAGCGACCGTCGCTTGCCCGGCATTTGCCCAGCAAACCGCTGCCCCCGCCACCGCCGAATCGTTAAGTGATACCGCGCCGGGTGAAATTGTCGTGACCGCGCAAAAGCGTTCAGAGAAACTCCAGAAGGTTCCTATCGCCATCACCGCAATCGGCGGCGAAAAGATTGCCGAGCAGGGCGGCCTTAATCTGTTGAGCGCACAAACGCTGGTGCCGACGCTGAATATCCAGAAGTCCGGAACCACGCTCAACCAGTCGCTCTATATGCGCGGCGTAGGTACGGCGACCTTCTCAATCGCCGCCGAACCCAGCGTTTCTACGGTGGTTGACGGTGTGGTTTATGCCCGCGCCGGTGAAGCGTTTTCGGATCTGATCGATATTGACCGGATCGAAGTGCTGCGCGGCCCGCAAGGCACGCTATTTGGCAAGAACGCCAGCGCCGGTGCCATTAACATCATCACTAAGCGCCCCGGCAGTGTGGTCGGCGGAACGATTGAAGCCAGCTATTACACCAAATCAGAATTCCGCGGGCGGGTAGCAGTCGATCTGCCGCTGAGTGACACGGTCAAGAGCCGCTGGGTGGGTTTTTATGGCCAGTATGATGGCAATATCACCAATATCGCGCAGAGCGTGAACAAGACGGTAAACGGCTATAAACACTATGGCCTGCGCGGCATGATCGTTGCCGATGTCTCACCCACGGCCAAGTTCACACTGATCGGTGATTGGCGCAAGTCTGATGACGATTGCTGCGCGCAGCTGATCGGCACGGTTGGTACCGGGCTCGCCTTTACAGTTCTGCCGACGCCGCTTGGCGCGGAATCGCGCACGATCAACCAGAACCTGATTACCGCGACCAAGGAAGAAAGCTGGGGCCTTTCGCTGCAAGCCGATCTTGACGTCGGCACGCATTCGCTGACCTCGATCACGTCTTATCGCCGCTGGAATAACACCGAAATCCGCGATGGTGACTGGCTTCCGCAGGCCTATATCGGACTGAATCAGCTCCACGATAGCGGCCCGCAAAAATCCAGCACCTTCAGCCAGGAATTGCGGCTTGCTTCCCCCACCGGCGGGTTCCTCGATTACATTATCGGCGCTTATTTTTCGAGCGCCAAGACCGACCGCGTGTTCACCCGCAGTTCGACCGTGTGCAGTGCTTTGGTGCCGCCAGCGCCCACCGTTGCCACGCCTTGCACCAGCCCGCTGGCAGCGCCGTCGCGTTTTCCGGTCGGCGTTGCGCCGCACGGATCAAACTTCAAGAACTTCGCGATTTATGCCAATTCGACTCTGCACTTTTCGGATAGCCTCCGCGCAGTGGTCGGCCTGCGGTACACGCACGATGATCTGAAGGTCTATCACAGCCGCACGTCGACCGGGCTTGACACCGATATCAATGGCAATCCGATAAACACCGGCGGCGTCAACACCAATTTTGGTCCGTTCAACGCGCAGGTCAAGACTGATAACGTTTCTGGCCGCGCCGGATTACAGCTAGATATCAGTGCCGGATCAATGGCCTATGTGTCTTACGCACGTGGTTATAAGGGCCCGGGCTACAACATGTTCTTCAACCTTGGCACGGCAACGACGCCGGTGGTTGAGGCTGAAACGTCAGATGCCTATGAAATCGGTTTGAAGAACACGCTGATGGACGGCCGCGTCACGCTGAACCTTGCGGCGTTCTATACCAAGTTCCACAACTTTCAGGCCAATAACCCCGATCTTTCAGGCACCGTGGTGGTCAGCCGCTTTACCAATGCGGGTGAAGTTTCAACCCGCGGCTTTGAGGTTGATCTCAACGCGCGGCTGGGTGGCGGCTTTAACCTGACAGCCGGAGGCGCCTATACCGACGCCCATGTTGATCGGTTTAAGGCGGTGGCGGGCGCGCTGGCGACAGACATCATACCCGATGGCACTCCGCTGCTGTTCGCGCCCGAATGGAAGGGTTCGTTCGGACTCGATTATCGCGGCACGGTGGCCAACAACATAGATCTGTTTGCCGGAACGCAAATGTCGGCGCAGTCCTCGCAACTTTCAATCTTCTCGCCGGTTGCCACTCTGCGCACACTCGGAACGATTGATGGCTATGCGCTGGTCAATCTTCAGGCAGGCTTCGGTTCGAGCGACAATGGCTGGAAGGTGATGTTTCAGGTGCGCAACGTGTTTGACAAGTCATACGTAGCGCACAAGGAATCAGGCGGACCGGGCGGCAGCATCCGCTACCAGATCCCGCGCGATGCCGA
>JAYVNC010000306.1:0-3162 GCA_043758655.1 Novosphingobium sp. | reverse complement strand
CAGGCAGATCAACCGTACCGCCTGCCTTTTCAACCGCAGCGCGCGCGCCGGCTGAAACGCCCTGCACGAGGAACTTGACCACGGTGGTCAGTTCACCCTTGCCGAGCAAACGCACACCATCTTTGCCGCCGCGCGCCAGACCGGCTGCCTTCAGAGCAGCGTGATCGATCAGCGCCTTGGCATCGAGCTTTCCGGCATCAATTGCCTTTTGCACCAAGCCAAGATTGACCTCAGCATAGTCCTTGGCGAACTTGACGTTGGAGAAGCCGCGCTTTGGAATGCGCATGTGAAGCGGCATCTGGCCGCCTTCAAAACCCTTGATCGCGACCCCTGAGCGTGCCTTGGCACCCTTTTGGCCGCGACCGGCTGTTTTGCCTTTGCCCGAACCGATACCCCGGCCCACGCGCATGCGTGATTTGCGGGCACCATCATTGTCACGGATTTCGTTCAGTTTCATCGTTTGCACTCGCTTTCGCTTTAGTCGCGCTGATAGGAAGGCGGGCCCTTAGGCGAAGCGGGGGGCGCTGTCATCCCCTTTTGTGCGCATCGTCACGCTAGGCTGTTGGCGAGAAACCAGCGCGCCGGTGCGACGGGCATCGACCCAACGCTGGCGCATCCGGTTGATCGGCACATCGATATGGCACCAGACTGCCCAAGACAGCGCAGCGATCACCCAGCAAAGCGCCAGGGCAGCGAGGTTGGTCTGGGTTGCATTGCCCCAATCAGTCGCGCGGAAAATCAGGATCACCGGCCAGTGCATCATATAGACAATGTAGCTTTGATCGGCGAGCACGGCATCGGTTCGGTCTCCGCGCCGGGTTACGCTCGCCAGCGCATGCGGCATGGCGAGCGCGGCAATGAGGATGTTGAACAATGGCGACCAGCTTCCGCTTTCGCCGAGCACATCATGCTGCCACGGGGAGAATTGCGCGGCGACAACCAAAGCAACTGAGGCCGTGAGCATGCCGCCACTGAGCTTGCCGCTTGGTGCTTTCCACTCATGCTGGCTCGCCACCATTCCCAGAACAAAGAACGGGATGAATATCGGCAGCGCCACCTCGGGGTAGAACATCAGCCCTAGCTGAAACGCTACCATCGCCGCTAGCATTGCCGCCAGTGCCGAAATGCGCCGCACCATCAGCGCGAGCATCGGCGCGATCAGATAGAACTGCATTTCAACATCGAGCGACCATGCCGGGCCAACCAGACGCTCGGCAAGCTGAGCATAACCTATGGCGAACATCGCGCGGGCGGCTTGGCGCAGCGGCTGCGCCATAATCGCTGGAAGCTCAGGCGAGGCAATCGCGAGCAAGGTGCCCAGCGCAATCAGCGAAGTCAGCACCATCACCGGGGCAATCCGCCACCAGCGGCTGATAATGAATGTCAGCCACGGCGCGCGGGTTTCGGAATAGCGGGCATTCCACACCCGGTTTACCCAGTACCCACTCAGCGCGAAAAACACGAGCACTGGGGCCTTGCCGATCTCGATCCGAGTGAAATGGTGCAGCACCACGACCAGCGCCAGCCACAGACGGAATGCGCCCGGGCCGCTGGGCACGAGCAGACGGCGGGCAAGATTGATTGCCGCGCTCATAGTAGTCTTGCGAGTTCAGACGTAACCAACATCCCAGCAAACTAGCCGGACATGCTTAATTTTACGTGTGAGCGACAAGCAAAAAGGACCCCGGCGCTATGCCGGAGTCCCTTTGAAATTCACGACGAAAGCGCGCGTTTAGTCGATCACTTTAACCATATGCGGCAGCTTGGCAATCGCGCCGCGAACTTCGGGTGTATCCTGACGCACAACCACGCGGTGCATCTTGCCGAGGCCGAGGCCGATCAGAATTGCCTTCTGATGCGCAGGACGCCGGATCGGCGAGCCGATTTGCTTGATCTTTATAGTTGCCATGATGATGACTCCGTAATCGCGTCAGCGGCGGCTTCCGCCTCCGCAACATTGGCGCCGCCACGGCCGAGCAGATCTGCAACCTTCTTGCCGCGGCGCTGGGCTACGGATTTGGGTGAGGTTTGATCGGTGAGCGCGTCAAAGGTGGCGCGGATCATGTTATAGGGGTTCGATGAGCCGACCGACTTGGTCACCACATCGGCAACGCCAAGGCTTTCAAACACGGCGCGCATTGGGCCGCCGGCGATGATGCCGGTACCCGCTGGTGCCGAACGCAGGTTGACCTTGCCAGCGCCGAAACAGCCCTTGCCGTCATGGTGCAGCGTGCGGCCTTCCTTGAGCGGAACGCGGACCATCGCCTTCTTGGCAGAAGCGGTCGCCTTGGTGATCGCCTCAGGCACTTCGCGCGCCTTGCCGTGGCCGAAGCCAACGCGGCCCTTGCCATCGCCAACGACGACCAGCGCCGCAAAGCCGAAGCGCTTGCCTCCCTTAACCGTTTTGGAAACGCGGTTGATGTGAACCAGCTTTTCGATCAGCTCTTCGCCGCCATCGTCATCACCGCCGCGCCCGCGACCGCGATCATCACGGCGAGGCCCGCGACTGTCACGGTTGCCGCCGCCACGGTCATTACCGCCACGTCCGCGCCGTCCGCGCGCGCCATCACGATCACCTTCGGGGGCAGCAACAGCAACATCAGCTGGAGCGACTACGGCTTCAATGTTTGTTTCGTCAGCCATAATCAGAACTCCAGCCCGCCTTCACGCGCAGCATCGGCCAGCGCCTTGACGCGGCCATGAAACAAGAAACCGCCGCGATCGAACACGACAGTGGTGATGCCAGCCTTCTTGGCGGCTGCGGCGAGATCCTTGCCAACCTGGGCTGCTGCATCGACGGTAGCGCCGATTGCCTTGCTGCCCTTGGTCAGTGAACTCGCTGCGGCAACGGTATTGCCAGCCGTATCGTCGATGATCTGGGCGTAGATGTGACGCCCTGAACGGTGCACGGAAAGCCGCGGACGGCCACCCGAGCGCGCTTTGAGCGCAGTGCGAACACGCCGACGACGGCGATCGAAGAGGGAAATCTTTGCCATTACTTCTTCTTCCCTTCCTTGCGGAAGATGTACTCACCGCGATACCGAATGCCCTTGCCCTTATAGGGTTCAGGCTTGCGCCAGCGGCGAATTTCGGCAGCAACCTGGCCGACCTTCTGCTTGTCGATCCCCGAAATCTCGATCGTGGTGTTATCTGGGGTCTTGA
>JAYVNC010000305.1:0-3163 GCA_043758655.1 Novosphingobium sp. | reverse complement strand
GCGCGGCGGCGGTGTTCCCGCTCCGCAGCCTGCAAGCAGCATCGCCAGAGCCGGAATGATGATCGATCGGATTGCCATGGCGGGCTGAATCGCGCCTGATCGCGCACCTGTCAACTTGCGCGACTTGCGGGTGCCGCGCGGCACGGCTAGTCGCGCATTTCCATTCGCACAGTCCAAGGTTCCATCAGGCATGTCTGCACCCACTACCGACGTGATCGCTATCGGCAATGCCATCGTCGACGTTATGGCCCCCTGTTCCGATGAACTGATCGAACAGCTGGGGATGACGCGCGGTGGGATGACGCTGATTGATACCGATCAGGCGCACGAACTTTATAAGGCGATGGGCCCGGCGCGCGAAATTTCGGGAGGTTCGGCGGCTAACACGTTAGCGGGGCTCGCCGCACTGGGGGCAAGCTGCGCGTTTATCGGCCAGGTGGCGGACGATCAGCTGGGCGAGGTTTTTGCCCATGACATTCGCGCGGGCGGGATTTCCTTCGCCACCCCCGCGCGGGCTGGCGATCCGCCAACCGCGCGCTGCCTGATATTCGTCAGCCCCGATGGCCAGCGTTCGATGAACACCTATTTGGGTGCATCGCAGTTTTTGCCTGCGTCCGCGCTCGATGAGGCGGCGATTGCCAGTGCCTCGGTGCTCTATCTTGAGGGCTATCTGTGGGATCCCGAAGAACCGCGGGCGGCGATGCGCCGGGCGATTTCTGCATCGCGCAATGCGGGCCGCAAGGTGGCTTTTACGCTGTCTGATGCCTTCGTTATTTCACGCCACGGCGACGATTTCCGCGCGCTGATCAATGCGGGTGAGATCGACATCCTGTTCGCCAACCATGTGGAACTGGCGGCGCTCACCGGATGCGTTGATTTTCATGACGGCATGGCCGCGCTTAGGGACAAGGTGCCCTGCTTGGTAGTAACGCGCGGTGAATTGGGCGCGGTGGCCTGCTGTTCGGGCGAAATGTCCGAAGTGCCCGCCGAGCCGGTGAGCAAAGTCGTCGATACCACCGGCGCGGGCGATCTGTTCGCGGCGGGCTTCCTGTTCGGCCACGTGCGGGGGCGGCCACTCGCGGAATGCCTGCGGCTCGGCGCGATCTGCGCGGCCGAGATCATTTCGCACTACGGCGCGCGGCCTGAGGCTGATCTCAAGGCATTGGTGGCAGAGAAATTAGGATAAAAAGAAGCTGAGCGAACAACTCAGCTCTTATCTTTATCAATGATAGAAAATGTGGTTGCCGATCTGGGCAATGCGCGAAGCGTGCCAGCGGGGCGATACGCGCGCGGCGTGGAAGAACAGCGCGCCTTCTACGGGGCTGTGCCACGATCCTTCATGCGCAATCTGGGCGATAGCAACGGCGTTTTTCCAGCCGCGTGAGCCCGTGTTAATGGCCGGCATCGCACTGCCACGCACGAACGAGAACTGCGACGGCTGGTAAACCACGCCGCAATAGGAATTGGGGAAGCGGCCCGAGCGTGAGCGCGCGACAACCACGCGGCCAACCGCCAGCTGCCCGTTAAGCGGCTCGCTTTTCGATTCGAAGTAAATCGCCCCTGCCAGGCAGTTCAATTCGCGTGAGAGCGGCGCGGAGCTTGATGTTTGCGACACGAGATCGGCAAGCGAAGCGGCGGAAAGCGGAGCATCGGACGGCACAATAAGTGCGGCATCATCGGACTGCGCCGCAGGATCGCCTGCTTCGGGTGAATTTTGGGAAGTGGGGGTATTCTGAAGGAAATCCGGGCCAACAGTCTGCGCAGCAATTGCGACTTGCGACTTGGAGGATGCGCTTGCCTTGGCGGCAGCGGGGGAACCTTGGGTGGAGAAGAGTGTTATGGATAGGGTGGCCGCCAGAGCGATCATCCCGGCTATATCAAGTTTGCGGCTCATCATTCAGCGTTTCATATGCGGTGAGCGCGCCCGCACGGGGTCTGGTGGTTACGATCACAGGACACCTGCCCCACAATCGCAGACACCGGAAAAAACCCGCCGACTGCCCCCCGTCTGCGTGCAGGTCCCAAAGCCTAAAGTGCTTTGAACGGACTGCCTGCGCATCAAGTTGGCGGCCAATTGGTTGTGCAATGCAACAAAGTCAACCCGCAGAACCTGTCAATCCGATGAACCGTTCCGCTTCTGGGACGTCCAGTTCAATAATCCACAAGTCGGAATCCTGACTTTCGCGCCGGGCCAGCCAGTCACGCCATTGTTCAGATCGCCCATCCTCGCAGGCACGAACCCTCTCCCATTGGCGCTCACCATTGGCTTGCGGCATCCGTTCAAAAGCCTGAAAGTTCTTTCCATTATAGGAAGTTACGACCATAATCGTGCCGCTGTCAGCCTCACCTTTGGACATCACCACAGCAAATCCGCCAGCGGCATTAACCCGGCGGAGCAGTCCTGAAACTTCGATGTGGGTGGGGAGCCGCGCCTCGCTCATTCCGCGCGGTAACCGCCGAGTCCCGAAAGCGAAATGCGCGAACGCATAAATGTGCCGGTGCCGCGTCCTATTTCCTCACCTTCAGCATCGATCAATCGGCTTTCGGCGACCAATACCCGGCGGCGGCCACTGACCCATTTGCCTTCCGCGATAATACGCCCTTTTTTGACCGGGCGGACGAAGTGCATATTGAACGAAGTGGTCAATAGGAACTTGTCAGTCACCAACGTATTCGCCGCATAGAACGCGGCATCATCGAGCATTTTGAAATAGATCGTCCCGTGCGCGGCACCGGCGGCGTGATAGTGGCGCGGATCAACATCGAACACGATGCGCGCGTGGCCTTCGCCGATAATTGTCAGTTCCGATGTGAACACCGCGTTGATCGGCGCAGATCTGTAGAGCGATTCGAGCGCGCGCCAATGCAGCGACGCGCTGGCATCGCCAGCGGACGCCCCTTCGCCCGGTTCAGGCCCAAGTTTAGGCAGCGTCGCGATCAATGACATTGCTGAGCAGGCCAAAAATTGCCTCGCTGCCGGGTGCTTGGCGCAGCGACTGGTGCATCGCCTCATCGCGCATCATCCGCGATATTGCTGCCAGTGCCTGCAAGTGCGCGGCACCGGCGGATTCGGGTGACAAAAGCCCGAACACCAGATCAACCGGCAGGCCATCCGCTGAATCAAAGTTCACGGCAGTTTCAAGCCGCAGCACCATGGCGACAG